>NZ_JBNMIU010000017.1:0-35936 GCF_050873445.1 Acidaminococcus sp.
ACGGTAAGGCTGGGTATATGAAAAGCGTAATATACAGGATGGGTCCCGCCATCACTGACTACACCGTTTAAGGCCTTTGCGTAAATAGGGAGAGTAATTGTGCAATTACCGTTGACGTTAGTTATTGCATATCCCCACTGTATAATTAGACCTCCGAAAAAACTACCCAGGCACACATACCCATTCTGTGCGATATTGTACTTCACTCCGGAGGCCGTCAGTACCATCTTGAGCAGCTGGCCGAACCACGAATTCGTTTCAAGCGCTGTAATCGCGCTGATGGCCGTGGTAAGTGCCAGCTTCTTGATGATTCCTTCCGCGAAATCAGAAATCTGCGATGCCTGGAATTTCTTCCAAGAATTCAATAATCCACGCACCCAAGAAGTCGAAGCAATCTTATTATCAGAGCTGTCTTCAAGTTCCGTATCATTAGTCACATTTTTTACATCCGCAAAAGTAACCAACTGACTGCTATCCAAAACAGCTGAAACGTTCCCCGTATTACTAAAAGTTAAATTAAGCGTCATTCGTTTAGAAACAACCGTTGTGCTTCCCTCTGCCGGCATGGTGTCCGGATCAGGATCCATCATATACGCAAACATGATTTCTCCATCATCCGGATCAGTAGCAAACAGCCCAAGTTCCCGTTCCTTAAAGGCTTGCTTTACCCCTGTATTCGTTAAAGTAGATACCAACTTGACCGTAGTACCATCTACCGAGCAAGACGCAATGGTTAAATCTTTTTCTCGTTTGACCAAATCGGTCGGACTACTACTACTACTACCGCTACCAACGCTGATTTTCGTAAAAATCAAGGTTGCTAATCCTGCATCAATTTTTGCTTGTAATGCCAATCCCTTTTCCGTAAGTGTAAATCCTTGCCAATTAGCCATTTATATTCTCCTTCTTATAACACAATAGAACCGTTAACGCTGACCTCGCTATCGTCCATTATAGATGCCCCAATGCCAAGGCTTTGACTAAATACAAATTCATCTTTCAAATTACTTGATGTAACAATCTCTTCATCATCCATAATCCCAGCGCCAATAAAATAACCTCCATTTAATTGACGTTCAAATTCGATGGAGTCCAGCCAGCTGCGCAGATTCTTAGATTGCTGAACCAATTGAACCAGCTGGAGTGTTTTATTTTCATCCTGTGCCGGTTCCGTTAAGCCCTGTATTCTAAAATGATACGGGGCCGCCCCATAAGCTGGCCATTCTTCTACTTCCCCAGTTTTGAATACCGTATGTAGCGCTAGCTTAACGCTGTACAAAGTTCCTTTCTTCATATGCCACAAGATACTGGAGCGTATTAGCTGTTCTCTGGTCTCCTTGGAAAGATCTTCCTCATACAGATCCGTATGCAACTCCCAGGCTAAATGCAGAAGGGTAGCATCGTCATACCTGGATAGATTTTTCCACAAAAGCAGCGCATTGATACCATCATTGATATCCAGCAGCTTTTGCGTAACCACCTTTGCCAGAGCCTGCACTTCTTCATCATCAGCAATTGAGGAAGGGAGCAATGATGCCAAATCTAAAGTATTCAGATCATTCATCTTCTATCCCTCCATAGTTCACTGTATTGTTGCCACTATTTTTTGCAATGCCAATTACAAACGTATCGTCACGGTTTCCATCTTTAATTTTGGTAAAGGCTGGAGCTGTAATTTCTACCCGTTTGGCCCCGGCAGTTAAACATAATTGAATCAGTTTATCTGGGTTAATATCCCGGCCCATTTTAGAATCCTGCCAAGCAACATAGTCTGCCACTGCATTTTCTACATTACTGCGAGTTGTTTCTGTATCAATGCCTTTTCCCAGGTAATAAGTCATGTTAATGTCGTAGCTTGTTGTTTCCGGCACCTTAACAGCGACCTTGTCTGTCAGCGGTCTTCTAGTCTCATCAGATAAATAAGCAAGGACCGTGTTTTGCAGTTCTTCTCCTGGCAGACTTCCTCCGGCTTCTACAATATATACATCTACACTCCCCGGCTCTGGGGAAACAGCTTTTGCCTGGTTAATCAAAGATGATGCTGCTTTAGCAAAATATTCATAAGCCCCTGTCGGGCCAGCCGTACTGAATGATTCCGGTGCTTCCTCTGCACGTGTGCGCAGTGTTCCATCGTCTTCTTCGTCCGCTCCGCCTTCTGACGCTGTAGTATTTACGGCAGATGCAATATACGGTGCTATATCTATCATCGTCGTAACAGTACCCGCTGGTATCCCATTACCAGCTATACCGATTTTCTGACAAGTGCATTTGACCGTCCCGGAAGTGTCCCCAGCTTTGATGACCAGTGTTTCATCTGTTGCAAAGCAAATTTGTGAACCGTTACTTACACGGGTCCCTTGTGGAACAGCAACGTTGAAAGATACGGCTTTAGACAATGAAAACTTTTCTGTCAAGGTGGCTGCTGTTCCTGGAATCCTTGTCACCCCAAGCAGTGCTACCAGGTTGTCCAGATTTTCTCCTTCAGCATATTTCAACAGATTCTGCTTCCCCGTATAGTTGATTTTATTCAGCAGCATAATAACTACGGAAGCAATGACCAGAATAAAAAGTCTAATCGGATCCGCTTTTGCCAGTTTTCGTCCAGTTACAGCCGTATACACGTCCATCAGATATGTCACGACTTTTTCTTTATCAGCATTGACAAACTCCACTTCAGGCAAAGTATTTACATTCATAAATCACCACTTCCTTTTATTGAAACATCAACAATCGGCGTCAATCGTTGTTCATCCGTGTCATACTCAAAATCAATCGAGCGGATTACTACTCTTGGTTCATATCTCTGAATCGCATTAAAAAGCTCTTCCCGCAAAGCCCCTTCTGCTGACCCGTCCAGCGGCTCATCTACTGCATCCCACGAAATGCCAAATCTACGATCCAATGGAACACTGAATACATGAGTAGAAAGCAATGTTCTAATATTTTGAGCAATCTCTGCTGTCTGGGAATCCGGCTCCCAATCAATCACAGACTTTTTGTTTCCTGAAATAATCACTAGATATCACCTACCGTATCGTCTACCTGATCCAATACATCCAGTGCTTCCTGCTTGTATGCACTAGCCTTCTCTTTCACTTCAGCTATCTGGGATGCGATATTGCCCCATGGCGTACTAGCATTGGTTTCAGTTGCAGCATTTGCATCTACCCGGTATTCTTTCAATGTGACTGATACTGTGACAACATGCATTTTCCCCCGTTGCTTCCAATAAGACGGTTTTTCAGATAAGCCACTAATCATCCATTTGTTCTGACTGACAGGGCTGCTTCCCAAGATAAAGCTCACAACTTGCCCTGTATCTCGTATGTTTCTCAGAGTTTCTAGCTTTTCTTCGGGTGTTACATTGAGTTGTGCAAAAAGCTGGATGTCAAAGGTGATTTCCTCTGGTTCCAGCCCGGTGAATTCCATATGAGATTTTTCAGCAATGATTTCATGCTCTGCCAATTTGATGTTTCCCTGTCGGGAGTAGTTATCAAACGTTAATACCCGCCGGCTGGACACATTAAAAGTAATGCCTCCAAGGCTTCCTACGGTTGCCATACTACCCTCCTATAAATACATCCGGGCTGCCTGCTGCTACGCTGCCGCCACAGCTTACGCTATCGCCAATCCGCGCAGCCGGCCTCCCGTTAATAAAAACAGTGGCACTCCCGCCTGAAATATGGCCGACATGCGGGCTGTGTTCTGAGCAGGAATGGCTGGCATACGTATCATTCAACCGTCCAGCCTCTTTTCCATTGATAAATACGTTCCCGCTGGCAGAGGAAAGTGCAACAGGGGAACAGGAATCATGCCCCGTATTATTATCTCCTAATCGTGTTGCTGCTGGCATTGGATCATCTCCTACTCATTAATCTTCACAGTAGTGCCTTTTATGGTGATAGTACCAGCAGCCTGGATCGTCAGATTGCCAGTATTACTATCATGTTCAACATAGGACCCGTCGCCAAAATCAATCCGCCTGATTCCAGCTCCTGTTTTAACCGGGGTATCTACCTCATTGAAGAAACTTCCCAGTACAATACCTTCACTATTTCCTGTACCGCCGGAATTCGGGAGCATCAAACAAACGACCTGCTCGTTCACTGCTGGCAGCCAGTATTCCTTGCAATACAAGCTCCCGGTGTTCAACAAAGGCAGTTCATCGCTGACGGTATTATCCATATCCCGGAAAACAACACGGCAAGTCATTGTCTCAGGATTCACGCTGGAGACATTGCCAATCCGAATAATCCGGCGCAACGCTGAAAATAATTGACGATTATCAGTAGCCATTCAAGCACCTCCTGAGGTCTACAGAACACGTATACCCGCTTCCAAGCGAATGTTTTACCTGAGAAATGATATATTTGCCATCAAACTTGCCAAACCCTTTTACAGTTACCGTAAGTCCGGCAGACAGGTCCGTATCTCCCATACAGGTGAGACTTCCTGTCACTTCATCCTTATTCTTTTCCCGAAGTTCTTTCCGAGCCATGCGTTCCGCTTCTTCTACACTTTTTACGTCCTTTTTCACAAGCAGTGTTTTTCCTTCTGTTTTATTCGGGTCCGTGAAAGTCGCGCTTATTTTTGCTTTCTTTTTTCCTTGCGAATGCTCTACGGTGCAGGCCTTATACACGTCCCGCACAGACGAAGTAAACCGCCAGGAAGCCGGTTTCAGCTGTTTCAGTGTACCTTTACTGCTTGTGTCAGTAGAACTATCCACCACCGTACTGGCAGAAGCTGACAAGTCTTTCACCGTTGGCCGAATAAAAATCAAAGAGGGCTCAGCCGCTTCCATATCCGCCATATCAAAAATAACAATCTGATTATCTGTCACTTTCAAAGACAACCCGTTGTCCTGGCACAGCTTATCTAGGAATGCCAGATCCGACTGTTCTGCCTGTTCCACGCGTTCTAATGTAGGATTATCTTTAGCCGAAAAGTTCAGCTGCATTCCCGCATTGGCAGCAATATCCTGTGCAATTTTCTGCACTGTATAGCCTTCCCACGCCCGGGTATGTTCCTCTCCGCGCAACGTCGTATTATTGGGAACGGATACCGCTTTTATTTTGGCTTCGGACGGCATCGCGCTGCACTCGATTTCATCAATTTCGAACAGCCCTAGTGGCAGCTCTTTTTCTGCATCCATGGGAGCTGTCCAGTATTGGGTCAGAATAGAAGCAGTGAGCGTAGCTCCTTTGTCTGGGAACCACGCTTCCAGCCACAATCCGTTACGGTCTTCCAGTGTAAGCTGCAGATCATCCGCCTGCCCGGTCAGCGCATCCGTATATTCCACACTTTTTAGATACGGCTTGAGTGCCTCAGAAATATCTACTTTGTTGTAAGTAACCTTAGGGTACGCCCTGCGTACGTAGCCTGGCTGCTGCATAGCAGCATTTCCCAGCAACGAATCTATTACAGACATCCTTTATACCTTCTTCCATGGGGGCAGAATCGTCGTAGTTTGCGCCTGTATATCAGGGAGAGAAAGGCTGACATTGGCGGGGAAAATAATGGTCTCCCTATACATCTGATTCGCTTCCAGCAGTGCATTCATATACTTTTCATCCCCATAGACTTTTACAGCAATACCGTCCCTGGTATCGCCCTGTATCGTCTTATACACACGTTTACTCATAGCTCAGTCTCCGTCTATTATGCAAAATATTTTGAATCATGCTTTCAAGCCGTTCCCGTTCATCATCCAAAGCTCTCTGAATGACGTTAGAATCCGCATTTCCTGTAATGGTAATCTGAGGATTGTAGTTGATCTCTACTCCACCAGATTTATTTTTATCTGCTGCCATTCCAGTAATTAACCGTCCAGTGCCGGATAAAAGTGCGCTTGTTCCTTCCCGTGCATTGTCTCCAACAGATTTAGGCAAAAGTCCCATCATTTGCCCAGTTTGGGTCCACAACCTGGTCGCCCGTGCTGTTCCATTGATAGGTATAGCTGCTTCCGGGCTCTGTTCTGCAAAAGATGTCAAGAATGCTCCGCGTGCATAAATGCCTCCAGACGCATTTTCCGGGATACGATTTCCTGCTTCGCTAGCAGCATTACTATCTCCACCCTTCACAAAATTCACTACCGCCTGAATCGGAGCAGAAAAGATTTCTTTCAACGAATTCCACTTGTTGATGCACCAATCCACAGCTGACCCAATCAGATCGTAAATACTGCTGACAAATCCCGATACAGCATTAACTGCCGAATCCCAGACGGAAGACAGAAATTCAGATACCTGATTCCACAAGGACGTACACCAAGATGCCGCATTTCCCATAAGTGACATGATTATAGAGACAGCATTACCAACCGCCTCCGATACCATACCCCAAACAGATGCGACAAAGCTAGTAACGGCATTCCATTTATCCATAACCCAGGCAACAAAAGATGCCCAATAAGCCTGAATTCCATTCCAGAAATTCATAAGATATATTTTCAACGTATCCCAATTGCTGATAATCAAATAGGCAGCTACAGCAATAGCCATGATTACTAGCAGAATCGGATTGGCCATTAAAAAGGCTGTCGCAGCTCGAATACCTGAGGTCAATAATTTAAACCCGGTAACTGCTGATTTCACACTTTTTATCAACCCAGTCCCTAAAAAGGAGCCAAACTTACGAATAACAGGAAGGGCTTTGCCAATGCCTTCCTGAACAAAACCAATAGCATCTTTAACCCACATAAAGGCCTGATATGCTTTATGGTATCCAGCGATTGCTCCATTCACCCCTGTAGCACCGGCAGCCATACCTAATGCAATTCCCAAAATAGAACTGATTAAATCTTTATTTTTAGATGCCCAAGTAGAGAATCCTAAAGCAATCTGAGATACACGTTGGAGCAACGGGGTTATAGAAGGAAGCAGTGCACTCCCAATAGAAATTGCTGTCGCTGTTGCGGCATTTTTCAGAAGTATTAACTGGTTTGCCGTTGTCCCTGTTTGTGCTTCGAATTCCTTTTGCATGGATCCAGCATACCGTGATTTATCTGAAACCTTATTAAAGTTGGCCTGCAGCCCTTCGAGGTTCGATAACAACGGAGCAATAGCGCCAATAGATTCCTTTCCGAATAGATCAGATAAAACCGCTGCCTGTTTCTCTTTATCTAAGCTCTTCAAAGCCTTCAAGACCTCTATAATAGCTCCCTTGGCATCGGTTTGCATTTTGCCGGCCATATCCGCAGCATCGAGGCCCAATGTGGCAAAAGCTTCCGCCTGAGACTTCGTTGCTCCTTCCCCTGCTGTCATTCCAAGGATCAGGTTTTTAATACCGGTGGCAGCTACTTCACTTTGTACCCCGGATCCTATCATCGACGCGCCTAATGCTGCGATTTCACCAGAAGCCACGCCGCCGACTTCTCCCAATGGCCCAATCCGTGTTACAACATCTGAGATGAGCGGAGCCGATGCAGCCGTCGTATTGCCCAGGTAATTGATTTTATCTGCCAGTTCGACGACGTCGTCTTGATTCATTTTGAAGGCGGTACGCCATTTGGCCATCATATCCCCTGCCTGATCTGCTGAAATATCAAAGGCAACCCCCATCTTAGCTGCAGATTCTGCAAAAGATAATAAATCTTCTCTTGCGATCCCGGATTGGCCGCCTGCAGCAACAATTTTAGCAATACCGTCAGCCGACATGGGCAAGCGTTTGGATAACTCCAGGATGTCATTACCCATTTCCTTAAACTGGTCCGGTGTATCAAAGTCAACGACTTTACGAACATCCGACATAACTGATTCAAATTGTACGGCTTCTCGTATTGGCTGCATCAAGGTAAATCCAACGGCCGCAGCCTTTGCCGCATTGCCCATTGTTGCACTCGCTTTTGCGCCATGAGCATCATATCTCTGCTGCCTTACAGCTACCTGCTGTTCTTTCAAACCCGACATGGATTGGCCCAGTTCTTTAATGGCATTGTTGTATGACTTTGCCGAAATGGTTCCCTGCTTATAAGCCTGGCTCACAGCAGCCTGTGTCACTTTTACATCTGCCATTTTTTGTGTAAGTGCAGCTTGCTTCTGCGCAAGAGCATTGCTGCTATTAGATAGCCCTTTAATTTGATTTTTGGCTGCAGTAAACGCGCTGACAAAGGTTCCTGCTAAGCTTGCCCCAATAGCGACTTTAATCATCATACTATCTGCCACTCTTCTGCACCTTCTTCCGTTCTCTATCAATCACGGCATTCATAGATTCAACCCATAGAACAAGCTCACTGATAATTGGCATATCCAAGTATGAATCTATAGAGCTTTTGGTATACCTAGCCATGATAATAATAAGCTGCCTTATCTCGCCAGGATGAATTAACGGGGCTGGGTTTAGCCCTGTTCGGTTAAAAAATTGAGAACAGTGGTTGTAATTTTGACATAATCCGACCCGGGCATATCTAACACATCATCATATTTAATCCCCAGCATCTTAGCTGCTACTGCCGCCTGATACTTTCCACTAAACGTCAGCATGGGCGTCATTTCCCCGGAAGCTCTTACTGTCGATTCCGCCTGGCTTAAGTCACGGCCGGTTACTTTTCCAAAATCTAATTCAATCTGATTTACTTCTTTCCCGCCAATCTGGATTGGCTTGGTTAATTTAATCTTCTTCATTTTCTTTTCTCCTTTTCTTTTGCTATAATAAAAGCAAAGAGGTGATCGTCATGGAATCTAATTCAAGAATTGCTGCCCTGCTTGGTTTGTTGATGGCACTTCCCATCACGCTTTTTTGGACGTGCATATCCGGAATTGGCATCGCACTCGTTTGTCTTGTGATTTTTCCTTCGGAATACTTCCTACAAGCAGCACTCCTCTTTACCACAATTTTTTTTATCATTCTAAACATCAACGGCTGGCGCGAACTACGAAGGTAAGTCTCTTGCAAGCTAAAAAGAAAATGCTCAAAATGATGAATCCCCTTCCGACAAAGAAGGGGATCTTTTTTATTGCTATGGCTACCAAGTTACAGGCCTAATGCCTTACGAACATCATCAAGATAATCTGTACCGTTAATAGTTGCAATATAGTTCATTTTGTCAATTTCAGCCTTTGTCTCTCCATCAATCGTCAGCTTCAAATACATAGTTTCCAATGTCAGAGAACTGTCGGTACCAGCTCCCATTTCAAACTTGCCAAGCTCCGTGGATTTGGGCATACCTTTCACAATAAGCTTTACAGGTACCACCTTGATTTCATTCGCAGACTTGTCAAACACTTCCTGTGCACCACGAATGTCCAGTTTCTGTCCCTTAGTTGCACTGATAATAATTGCATCTTTATCTACAGTCCTGAAATTGAGTTTGGTTTCCATGCTAGCGTAATGGCCAATGACCGGCATATTAATTTCGCCGGCCACGCCAGCACCTTTCAGTGTTTCCGTCATAGCCTCCAGCTTGGGAAGTTCTACATCAACTACGCCAATCACATCATTGCTGTCGTTATATACGCGGAAATTTACAAGCAGGCTGGGTAATTCTGCCATATGTCCGTACCTCCTTTCATTATGCCATCATCAAAGATGCATACTGTTCCGAATCGAATTCATAGACTCCATCAATTTCACGCGTGGGCACCGGCGGAATAAAGGTTTTATGAATCTTAGCAATGCCGTCAACAATATCTGTTGTGGGATTATCTTCTTCTCGATATTCACAAGAGCCCGCCAAAATCACACCAGAAGATACCAGCCCATTCATACGGATGTTTTCCGAATCAATAATCGACTGGATGTATCGTTTCATCATCGGCTGGTCTACATCCGTCCAGTATGTCCGGATAAACGTCTGCTGATCCCAATTAAACATGGCCCGCACGCAGAAGAATCTGTCTTTCGGATCCGTATTCGTCGGATAGCAGGCCGTATTATTGCCCCAAAGCTTCCATCCGCCAAACAGGTTGATAGCCGTCACAATACCATTACCGTTCAGATAGTTGGCAGAAGACAGGCCCAGCTCAACTGCAGTTCCATCGGACAAGCAAAGCCCATCAATCTGTGCGGTCTTGTTGGAAGGAGATTTGTACGGAATATCATCATTTTCATAAGTCAAAAGGGCCTGCGTAGCCATAAGAATCGTAGACAGATGCAGTTTTTTTGCCCCCATAGTCGCCATCGGCCAGCAGACTACCTGATACTTGCTGGTAACGTTTGCTTTGTTTTTCCAGGCATACACGTCCGTATATTTCTTTGCGACCGTGGTACTGCCGTCAATAATGGCGACCGCCTTAAACAACCCGGAAATGCTGGCAGCTTTGGACGCCATGACTGCGGCCACTTCTGCGTTATCGCTATAACCAGGTGCCCCGATCATGCCAGGCACAACACCAAGCTTCGTAAAAATAGTATTGATAACTTCCAGCCCTTTTTCCTTACCTGTTGCAGCATCAATACCCCCGATAATGTCCTCATTTTTTACTTTGCTGGGATCTACCTTATCATAAGATACGGTCAGCGTTTCATCGCTGTAGTGGCTGCTGCTGGATACTAGCGCAATCACTAGGTTCCCATCATCATCAAAGGACGCAGTGTAATCCGTATCTGCTGCCAGCGTTACGTCGGAAGATTTAACGACCAGAGTATCTTTCAACGCATCTGCTTTGATGGTTACAGCATGATCCGTAACAGCAAGCGGAGAAGCAGAAACAGCCGTTTTATGTTTCGATTTATCCAGCACGTTGACAAAGATAACCGGGGATACTCCGTACAAAGAGAAGAACGTATAGATGGCTTCTGCGATCCCATAATCCCCAAAATCCGGTTTATAGCCGAACGCTGCCACAGCTTCTGCGTACGTGTAGCAGAGTACCGGCGTATTCGGTTCTGCCGGATTCGTTGCCAGATGAATCGGTGCTACGCCGACAATGACCGGCAAACATCCCTCTGTATTGACTGCCGGCTTAATAGCCGTAGCCTGTTCAGAGGTTTTGATGCCATGATAATAGCTCATTGATTAAGCTCCTTTCTGACGGTTACGCCGTCTGTGTAAAATTTGTTGTAAGAAGTCCCCTTTTTCTCAATAGCTTCCATTGCCGTGCTCAGCTGGGAAATCGGAATAAACAGCCTTGTAAGTTTGGCTTTTTGCTCCTCTGTTACAACATCAGAGAAAGCCGGGATACCGCCGCTGTATACCTGGTACTTGGTAAGACCCAGCCTAGGAATATTCGGCCCAATATAGGATACAGTCACTACTGCATTTTCTTTCTTCGTTTCCGCTGCAGCTGCGATTTCCGTATCTGTTGTCTTCGCAGTGCCTTCTGCGGCTTTTGTATCAGCCATATGTTACCCTCCCTTATTCATACAAAAAGGGCATTTGCTGGAAATTATCCAGATGCCCTACATAGTAATCCACTTCAATATATCCACTGTAATACGGTCGGTTTGGCTCATTATCAATGCTCCATTTCAACGGCTTCTTGAGCAAATCCTTTTTACCAACGGTACCCGTAGTTAAAAGGATTTGCCGGATGCGTTCAATCAGATTGACAGCGCCTAAATAACCAGCTTCCACAGCTTCATCACGGACGCAAGCTACAATCACGCATTTTACCGTGCTATCTTCCACACCATCCTCACCGGAAATCGGGCGAACCACAATATATGGAGCTACTTCTTCACTCCCTGGCTGCTTATCGTCCAGGTAATAGGTATACGTGGTGATACTCCTCGTTTTCCCGGAAGAATCTGTATATGTATACGCGGCCAGTTTCTCATCCAGCAATGTTTTTAATGCTTTGGCCAGCATAACAGCTGTCATGGCATTTCCTCCTTATTTTCCCACAATCCGGGCCAATTGCCGATTCAGCTCTTTATTGAGCTTTTCCGTCGTTGTTTTCTCCAATTCCTGCTGGATTTCTTCATTCTTCAGCATAGATGGAACAGACGGCCCGAACAACTTGTGGATTGGTTTTCTGGCCTTTCCATCTCTTTCAAAAACACCTACGCCGCTGCCAATAGCCATAATAAACGCCCGATCCAGCGTTGCACCGCCACCATTACGCTTAACGCGAGCTCGAATTTTTTTATTCTTACGACCTTTATGCTGGACCTTTTTCGGTGAAACTTTGAAGTGTGCCAACGAAATGGGATACCCTCTGCTGGTAATTTCTGCTTTCAGATTATCTATACTCGCCAATTTGGCGACTTGGATAGTCTTTCTGGCATTGCCAACGGTAACAAAATATCTCTTAGACGCTTCTCTTGCCATCTGAGTACGGGTAGAACGGGCAACTTTATTGACGCTCATGCTGACTGCCCGTTTTGCTTTTTCCGGGGCATCCGTCAGTGCTTGGATAAGCAAAGCAGCGCCTTCACATCGCACATCAATATCAATCATGTTTCATTCACCGCCCACGTAATAGTCAATACGCCTTCGTCGTCTTTGCAGAGAACCACCTGCCCATACTTCCCATCTACCCGGAAGGTGTCTCCGGTCTGGGGGACATAGGGCAGGTCTTCTTTTTTGACATTGATGACGCACCCGCTGCCGTACATAGCGTCGGTATATTTGGCTGCGGCTGCGGTTTCTGTGGTCAGATCATCATTGATGACTACCTCCTGCACAACGGCAATACATTCTGTGCCATTCAGATTATGCGTTTCAGCAAACTCCTCTGCATTAAGAAAAACATCAGAAATATCACCTTTGATGATGGACTTGAAATCAGCCAATGCGGACCACTACGGTTGCGGCATCACTGGCGGCATCTTCCAGGGCAATGCCGGCTTCCACTGTTTTCTCGCTGGACAAAGCGACGATATTATTATTGGTAGTGTCATAATACACAACGGCACCGGCTTTGATAGCTCCGGTGGCCTTTGGCATTTCATATGCTCCTGCGATGGAAACGGAACCATAGTCCCCCTCTGCGATATCCATTTCAGCCACACCGATGCAGCCAGTAAATGGGACAATATCCAGATACGCTACGTTGCTGGTGGCTTTATAATCAATTACATCCCCTTTGCGGGCAAATGCTGCTTTAGCCATGTTTTATATCCTCCTTCCCTTTATTTCCCGGCGTTCTTGTACAGGCCTTTGATATCCAGTACGGTTACGCCGTAATCCATGTAAATACGATAACGAATACCCAACGTATCAAAAGCAATCTGGCTTTCAATCGTAGGCATCTGCTGACCATTCAAGTACGTTACTTCAATGGTGTCCATCAGCATAGGATCAGCCGTCATGTACCACGCTGCACTGTCGATAGCATCCAGTTCGGCATCAGAAATGATCTGCATGGAGTTCATGAGCGGGTTGATGACGCCGCTGTTGTTGCTGTTCGGGTCAGAGGTAGAAGTCAGCATCTGGCGGGCTGTAAACTCCAGTTCTGCCGGCACAATCAGGAACTTCGGTACAATGTTCAGCATAGCTTCTCCGCGAAGATTCTTCTGCTTACGCATCGCAACCCGTCCGGCATTGATAGTCCCCAGAGATAATGCGCCCCCTGCAGATGCCAGGTTGCCATTCTTACTGGAATAATTTCCGGAAGCCGTCAGCTGCTGATATACCAGGCGGTTGATGCCACGTTTAGCAGCGGCGGCATAGAGAGCCGGGATACGGGTCAGTGCTCCCAGGTCATCATTGATGATCATCTGGCGGGTAAAGGTAAAGGACCGCCCAAAGGTCAATACTTTCTTCTTTGCACTGCCTTCAGTCAGTTCATCATGTTCAAACTCGCCATTTTCTTTAACTTCCACCAGTTCGCCGGCTTCAGACAGTCTATACTGGCTGGCTTCTTTGAAGTCCACATTGGACCCCGTAGAGGTGAAATACTGGAAGGTAGTCGGAGCTTCTGCATATGCCTTCGCCATGGTCTTATTGGCCACGTTGGACAGAATGCCAGGAAGTGCCCCAGTCCCGCTCAGAGCCGCACGGACTAGTTCATCATCATCCATACGCTGTACATGGGCCACGCCTTCACGTTCCAGCACATCACACATCAGAGAGCGCAGGCGCATAGAACGCAGTTCATCCGCCCCTGCAGCTGGCTTATCTACATGCACACCAGCACGCATCAGCAGCGCATCGGTTGCGGCTGCGCGGTATTTGTCAGCCTCATCTTCTTTAACTTCCAGATTAGCCGCCGGGACGGTATCCCTTGCAGCTTTGACCAGTACCTGGGCCTGCACCTCAGCCAGGCTGGTCCCTTTTTCAATGAATTCTTTGGGATCCACATTAAAATGACGGCACAAAACGGTAATGTTTTCACATCTTTCTCGTTCTTCCTGAATCGCTGCACGCAATGCTTCCCCCTTCTCTGCCGGCGGAACCGGATTTACCGGATTGGCAGTTTTTTTCTGTTCTTCACTCATGTTCTTTTCTTCCTCCTTCGGTTTTACTACTTTTACAATATGGTGAAACGCCTCTTCCTGAGCACGTCCCACTCCTACCGTGGCATCTGCAGGTACGGATACAATAGAGATTTCCATTGCTTCCCACTTAGTAGCCACATAACAAGGCCCTTTGATGATCCCGTTCGGAGTAGCCAATGATACATTTTCCTTTACTTCTGTATACTCGTTTACGACATACCCCACAGAGACGCCCTTCAGTGTCCCGGTTTTCACCTTCTGATACACCTTCTCCGATTCTTCATCTTCATCAAAGGTAATATCTGCATAGGCCCGGCCGTTTTCCATCCATACCCGGTCGATTTTCCCGATAACGGCATCCCGGTTATGGTTATACAGCACACAGCCAAGTCCGTTATTAAATCGAGACACATCCAGGGCTGTTTCATCTACCTGCAGCACTTCCGGTCCAAACCAGCGTTCATACGGCTCTTCACTGGCAAAGGATACGGTCATTGTCCGTTCGTTGTCTTTGTTTTCGGCCGCCCGAATTTCTCCGTCGCGCTGAAACATGCCAATCTGGCTATTTTGCAGTACTGCTTTTTTCTGTTTTTGCGGTTCCATTGGTAACACTTCCTTCCTGTAATGAGATACCATACGCCGCTTCCAGCTTTTTCTTATAAGCCTCTTCTATCGCCCGCTGTTCCAGCACTTCCTTCCAGTCCATGCCAGACCGTGCGCAGATGGTTGCCATCGTTCCCTGATTCGTTTCCAGTGCAATCTTGTTTGCTGTGGCTTCCTTTACCGGATCGACCCAGTCCCAGCCAGATGTATTCCAGCTATGTTCAAGATACCGTTCCTTGTGACTCCAAAAGTCAGGAATGACCAAAGTCTTTGCCGTGACCGCTGAAATCACCACTTCTTCATACACTGTATCCAAAAAATGATCTATCAGAAAACGCTGAATGCGTTCGTATGTCCGTTTATCCTCCAATGACCCCTGGCGAGCCGAAGAATAGGTTACTTGGCTCATGTCACGGCTGATTGCTTCATAGGAAAGCCCCATGCCGGAGCCAATCAGCCGAATCATAATAGCCAACATATCTTTGGCATTGGATGCCTGTCCCGTAGGAATGACGGCCTGTGCTTCGTCTCCTGGCTGCAATTCTTGAATCATACCCGGTGTCACGGTTTTACGTGGCAATCCCGTCCTGGCATCAATCTTCTGCCCTCTTCCCAGTTGGTTTCCTCCAGGCAAAGCTCTTTTGATGAAAACCCCAAAGCAGGCCAGAATCTTCTCTTTTAAGCTGATAGTATCCAGGTAATCCTCTGCGTCCGCAATACGGGTAATTGCCTGGGACATAGGAGACATTTCACGGATCTGGCTTGGACTTTTCTTTTCCCACAAGGCGATCACCTTATCCGCCGGAATACGTTTGGTATCAAGAGTGCTCCAACCGTCCGGTGTTTCCTCCTTAATCCAATAAGCCAGCGGTTTTCCATAGTCATTCACTTCAATGCCGCCCACTACCGATTTTCCATTATGCCGATAGGAAACTACACTATCGCCATCCAAATCGCTGACTTCCCGTGCCTGGAGCTGGAATGGAAACTTTTCATTTCCGCCATAGGTTTTGAGCAATAAAATACCGCCATCAATTTTTAGACGGCGGACAATCATATTACACATTTCATTAAAGCTCTGCGTCCCGGAAATATCACAGTTCTTTGGCTTACTCCATTCACGAAAAATATGCTCAATCTGGTTGTTCAATTTTTCATCCCCGGTATCTGCTTGCGGAACAAATCCGGATCCAACAATATTGCGTTCAAATGAGGCCAACAGCGAATTCATGATATCACTGTTCCGCTCTAAATCTCGTGCTTTTCTGCGTACCATGTCACGAGACATTGCATTGAGGCGTTCTGTATTCCCCTCAAGGGGCATCCAGCCATCCTGCCTTCTATGAGTTTCCCCGGAGCTGTACGCCTGCCTGAAAGCAATACGCTTATAAGCCTTCTCCGGGTTAAAAAAACCAATCAGCCGGTCAAGCCAATTAATCCCTGGTGAAACTTCCGACATAGCAGCCACCTCCTGTTTCTAACGAGGCAATTTCCTGCCGGAGTGTTCGTCGCTCTTTATACAAAGCCGACAAGTTTCCTCTTGTCAGGCTGCGGTTACCGATTGTGTACGACTGTGCCCCGGCTTCAATCTTTACTATGGCTTTATTAAGTTGTGCCAGTTCGGCTTTCAGATCGTCTACCAGCATTATTTCAGCCATCCTTCCTCTACATGAATAAATTCTTGGTTATCAACGTCCTGCGGTCGCCCGCTTACTCCCGGCTGCACAGCAGAGGCTTCTTTCTTTTCATCCAGATACCGAACCTGCAGCAGATCGGCTGCACAGGCCGCATAGACTTCCGCATCCAGATAATGGTTCTGCGCATGGGCTGTTTTGGGCACCCACGATTCCATTCTTCGGCCGCCCTTTACTGTGGCAATCTTGTGTTCTGATGTAATCTGCTCAGCATAATCAATATCTGACCCGTCATACACCATCCAGCATCCTTTGCCCAGTGGTCTGCGCAGACGACTGGCAATCATGTCTTTATACGAATCGCCATTAACGATATAAAGGGCCTGGCCATGATACTGTTTTCCTACGGCATCGATAGAGGAGCGGCGAAATCTCCCAACCATCTGGGTTGTAATCCCTTTTACCGGCACGCACCATTCTGCATTCAGCAGGCAAAAGTCATACACATCTTCTGTATCATAGCCGGAATCCATTGCGCAGAGATTAACCTGCCAGCGCAGCTCTCCATCCTCATCCGGCCACATCTTATTCATAATGGCTTCAATTTCTTCAAAGGATTCAGCCCAGCCATGAGCAATATTCTGGCTGGTCAACCGGTAGCCCCATGCCCGAATGGTCCAATAGAAACCGTTTTTCTGAACATCTATGCCGCCAGTAATGAGCTGTGTCCAGTGCGGCACCATTCCTTCCGGAATATCTGTTTGCCTATCTTGCACGGCATCGCTGTCCATAGTAGCGGCTTTGTCTTCCCACGGCTCACCCAGCCATGAATTGACAAAGTTCATCAACATCTCCGGATCATTTTTTGAAGTGAGAAATTCAGCTGCCACCGTACCAAACGTGAGCCATGGAGAATAGATGGAGTTGATTTGAAAACCAACCGAACGCGGCCGCCCTTGTACCTTATTAACAGGTACCCAGTGCCCCTGCTTGAGCATTTGAAGCTTCTGTCTGTCATCAATACGACCATGACAATGCTCACATTCATAATATGCCTGATATTGCACTACCGTGGTATCCGCTTCCCCATATTCGTTTTTCGGCCATTTTACCTGGCTAAATTTGAAGATAAGTAGTTTTCCGCAATGTGGGCATGGCATCTCATACTGATATTTCACGTCTGTGCCTTCATATGCCTTGTATATGGCTCCTGTTTTCAATGTGGGCGTAGATATTTTGACGACTTTAGCGACGGGCCAGTTTTTGGTTCGTTCCTCCGCCAGTTTGATAGGACTGGCCTCATTTCCGGACCAGACTGGGTATTTGTCAATTTCGTCCAATAATACGATAGGAACCGACCAGGACGCCAGTTCGGACGGGGACCGGGCAGAAGCAACAGCGACAAATCCGCCTTTGAACTTCAGGAATTTGGCATCGCTCTTCATATTCACCTTACCGGCAAATACTTCTTTATTGCTGCGGAACATCCGCTTTAATCGGTTATCAGAGAACTTAATACATAAGTCATCATCCGGCAATACGTAGTAGATACGGCTTGGCTTCTGGTCAATCGTGTATCCCACCATGTTGATCATACATTCCGACCCGCCAATCTGCGTGCTCTTGAGAAGCACGATTTCCCGAATGGTTTCATCAGAAAAGGTATCCATGATGAATTTCATATATGGTACAGAGGATGTATCCCACATGCCAGGGCGGCTGGTTTCCTCTTTGCTGAGCATACGGTATTTATCCGCCCATTGGGACACAGTAAGTTTTTCAGGAGGCTCAAACACTTGTAACGATTCCAAAATCGCCGCATGAAGTGTTTCTTTAACGTTTTCTTCCGACAGACTTCTTTCCACTGGCAAGCGTCTTCAACCCCCTTTCCACTTCGTCAGATACCAGATTTGCTACATCAAAAGCGCAGTCCGGATATGTAGTATAGAGCTGCTGCAGCACTTTTGCCTTGATATTCAGCATTGTCTGTTGTACCTGACTAAAAACATCTGACAGTTCTGCCTTGATATCTTCCACTGCAACATATTCTCCGATCATAACCTTGCGCTTCATCTCTTCCATATCCGCCCGGCTTTCCCGGTACCGGACATCGGCTTTCAGTTTCTGCGCTTCCAGGCTTTCCGGCTTGTTTTCTGCAGCATACCGCCATTCAATAACATCTCGCAGGTTATAAGTATCTTTCGCTACTTTGGGGCAGCCCTTTCTAGCCCAATCATTGATTGTCCGGACAGTCACGCCAAATACCATGGCACAGACTTTGGCCTTTACAATCACCTGGTCTTCTTTGATTTCGACCGGATCTTTGATTCTGGGCATCCCATTTCGTGCCTCCTTTCACCTGCTTTGCGGAACCCAAATTTGCAAAAATTTTTGAGAGAAATTCCGGGCGTCGCATGCACCCGCACTCGGCGCCCCCTTCCAGAAGGACCCATGCTCTCCACTTTTTCAAGTCAGACAATCAGCAATCCCCAGTGAGAAGTGTCACTCTCAGCGTGCAGACATGACAAGAGCCGCCTCTGACCGGGGCGGCTCTTGTCTCAAAGAGGTTCATGCTGAATGTAGTATATGCGTAAAAAGCAATGGCAGGGCTTCCCACCGTCACTGCTTACAGCTTACATAATAACACACCCTAGTTTGGTTATGTTGTGTTATTTCTGGTTATTTTGTGTTATTTGGTTTATATTCTTTGAATTCCACGGAATCTAAAAAATCCGGAAATCGGGTAGCCAGTAGGTAATCAAAATCCCTTACTGCTAAGGGGTAAAGGTGCCGGCAATAATCCTCAGATTTATGCACAATGGCAGCGATCTTCTTCCAGTTCCGGTGATTCACTACCCGCAGCAGTAACACACTCTTTGACACCCCCGGATCCAACTGTGTGATAAGGCTTCTGGCTTTCTCGCGCCATTTGATTAATTCGTCCCACTCTGTATTCAGCCAGGCTTCTACTTCCATGAGATTGGCCACTTTGTCCGCAATGTCCAGGGGCTGGCCACCATCCACCCGGTCCTGCCCTATATCCACACTTTTTAGATGGATCATATCCTCGTGGATCTTACGAATCTCGTCCTCCTTGCAGACTATGTCGGATTCCAAATCGTAAATCCTTTGCAAGAATTCTCCTGCGTCCATGTCAGCCTCCGATCATCCAAGCACAGAAGGCAGTGAATGCCAGGCCTGATATCATTCCAATCACTGCAGCCATCAGTGAGTACAAATCTTGATTCATCGGTGGTTCTCCTTTCTTTTCCGCTTGGGCTGATTCTGGTACCGTTTCTTTAACTCCTGTAAGCAATGCCAGGAGCATACTTCGATAGTACTGTACTCTTTGCCCCGCGGCTTGAATTTAAACACCCAGTCCTGCCAGAGATAAATCACGAACCGATGCTGGCAGATAGGGCATTCTCGTTCTCTTATCATCAGCTCCCCGGTAAAATTTCCTGTCACTCCCATGGTTACTTCCTCCTTGCTCGTTCCAGAGCCCGATAGGCCAGTCGGCTGCATTTTCTGATGCAGTCGTATTCATCGTTGCACTTTCGCACCAACTGCCCAAATTCGTCTCGCATCCAGTGCCACCCACCAGGGCGAAGGAGACGGCCGCAGAAGAAGCCCTGCGGGCCCTGCGCCGGAACGAATACGTGGATCCGGAGCGAATCACCTTCAGTACATTCGCAGCCGACTGGCTTGCTGCTTATGAGCAGGTAGCCAAGGTGAGCAGCGTACGGATAAGGCGGCACCAGGTGGGCATTCTGAACCGGTACTTTGGCAAGCTGCCTCTGCAATCCATCAAGAAAAAGGCCTACCAGGATGCTCTGCTGGCCATGGCAGCCACATATAAACCGTCTACCATCAGCGGGGTACATGCTGCGGCCAGGATGATCTTTAAAAAGGCCAGGGAATATGAACTCATATATACGGATCCGACGGAATTTGCAATGGTTCCCCGCCCTAAGCGCACGATCGTGGATCCTGATAAAAACGTGCCTCCACACCTGGAAAAGCCCCAGCTGAAGGAGTTCCTTCAAGCGGCCAGGGAACAGGGCCTGTACCCCGATTATCCTCTGTTCGTCCTCTTGTCCTACACCGGCCTGCGTATCGGTGAAGTCCTGGCCCTTACCTGGGAGGATGTGGACTTTGCGGGGAACGTCATCAAGATTTCCAAGACCCTGTATAACCCAACGAACAATGCCAGCAGCTATGAACTGCTACCACCCAAGACAGTGACGTCCGTCCGAGTGGTGTCCATGCCTCCCCATCTGAAGCAAGTTCTGGCCGGCTATAAACTGGAAGCCTCTAAATACCGGCTGGACTATGGCAACGAATGGCACTACCCCAAAGGCAGCCGGCAGGGATTCGTGTTCACTGCTCCGGCACACCCTGGGTACCCGCTCACCCAGCGGCTGGTCCAGATACGTATAGACCGGCTACAAAAGCTCGTAAACCCACCAATACCCATCCGGATCCATCCACATCTGTTCCGCCACACCCACGCCAGCCTCCTGGCAGAGGCCGGCGTTGATCTGGTGAATATTATGAAACGCCTGGGGCACAGTGACGATGCAACCACCAGGCAAATCTACCTGCATATTACAAAATCCCTGGCACAGGAAACGGCTCAGCGATTTGATGATCTTCTTGCCAAATAATAAAAAATCCTCCCGTATTTCTACGAGAGGATTTTTTATTGTGCAATTTTTGTGTATTTTGGTTATTCGACAGGCCAGTCAAGAGAATTTTTCTTGTGCACTTTTTGTGCACTTTTGGCCATTTTAAGGCAATGAAAACCCGCATAAAGCTAGGCTCTATGCGGGTTTCCGGATTTTAAATTACATCATGCCCGGCATTCCGCCGCCCATGGCAGGAGCGCTGGGAGCCGGTTTTTCAGCCGGTTTGTCGGCAACTACAGCTTCGGTGGTCAGGATCATGGAAGCGATGGAAGCGGCATTCTGCAAGGCAGAACGAGTCACTTTGCAGGGATCCACGATACCGGCTTTAATCATATCTACATATTCTTCCGTAGCAGCATTGAAGCCGGTGCCCTTGGCAGCCTTCTTCACACCTTCTACAATGACAGCGCCTTCCAGGCCTGCATTGCTGGCGATTTGACGAACAGGAGCTTCGATAGCGCGTCTTACGATATCGATACCGGTCTTTTCATCGCCATCTGCTTCAGCTTCCAGTTCATCCAGAACCGGCTGTACTTGCAGCAGGGCAGTACCGCCGCCGGCCACAATGCCTTCAGCCACAGCAGCACGGGTAGCATTCAGTGCATCTTCGATACGCAGTTTCTTATCTTTCAGTTCGGTTTCAGTAGCAGCACCAACCTTGATGACAGCTACGCCGCCGGACAGTTTGGCCAGACGTTCCTGCAGTTTTTCTTTGTCGAATTGAGAAGTGGTAACAGGAATCTGAGCACGGATGGAAGCAATACGATCAGCCACAGCCTGTTTGTCGCCGCCGCCATCTACGATGGTGGTCATATCCTTGGTAACCCGGACCTGACCACAGGTACCCAGATCATCCAGGGTAGCGCTGTCCAGTTTCCGGCCAACTTCTTCACTGATCACGGTAGCACCGGTCAGGGTTGCGATATCCTGCAGCATAGCCTTGCGGCGATCACCGAAGCCAGGAGCCTTCACAGCCACAGCCTTGAAGGTGCCACGCAGACGGTTCACGACCAGGGTTGCCAGAGCTTCGCCTTCTACATCTTCAGCGATAATCAGCAGTTCACGGCCTTGTTGTACAACTTTTTCCAGTACCGGCATAATATCGTTGATCAGGGTAATCTTCCGGTCAGTGATGAATACGTACGGATTGCTCATCACAGCTTCCATCTTATCCGGATCCGTTACCATGTACGGGGAAATGTAGCCGCGATCGAACTGCATGCCTTTTACGGTTTCCAGAGAAGTATCCATGGTCTTGGATTCTTCCACAGTGATGACGCCGTCGTTGCCGACCTTTTCCATAGCGTCAGCAATCAGACCGCCGATTTCTTCGTCACCGGCAGAAATGGAAGCAACCTGTGCTTTCTCTTCTTTGGTGCTTACAGCCTTGGCACTCTTCTTCAGTTCACCAACCAGAGCATCGGTAGCTCTCTTGATGCCCTTCTTCAGGACCATGGGGTTGGCACCGGCAACTACGTTCTTCATCCCTTCATGGACAATGGACTGTGCCAGTACGGTAGCAGTGGTCGTACCATCGCCGGCGATGTCGTTGGTCTTCGTGGCAACTTCACGGACCAGAGCAGCGCCCATGTTTTCAAACGGATCTTCCAGTTCGATGTCCTTGGCAATGGTCACGCCATCATTGGTGATGGTCGGAGAACCAAATTTCTTTTCCAGGACAACATTACGGCCTTTGGGCCCCAAGGTTACTTTTACAGCATCAGCCAGTTTGTTGACGCCGCGTTCCAGACCGCGACGGGCATCTTCATCAAATTTAATCAGTTTAGCCATTTCAATCGACTCCTTAATTCCAGATAATGTAAGGTGTGGTATCTTCTACCAGATACGGGATTTCTTACTCTTCCACAACAGCCAGGATATCGCTGTCTCTCAGGATGATGTAGTCTTTCCCATCCAGGGTCACATCACTGCCGGAGTATTTGGCGAATACTACAACATCCCCAGCTTTGACTTCGGAAGGAACCCGGGTACCGTTTTCCAGCAGACGGCCCGTCCCGACGGCAACGACTTTACCAGTCTGGGGCTTGTCTTTATGTGCCGTATCCGGCAGGTAGATCCCGCTGCTGGTTTTTTCTTCCTGCACAATCGGTTCAACTACAACATGGTCATCCAAAGGTTTTAACATCTTACAGATCCCCTTTCAGTTTCTATGAGCAATTTTGGTATTTTCTGGTGTTATTAGCACTCATTTCAATGGAGTGCTAACTACAGTATCTATAATAGCATGTTTCAAAAAAAAATCAAGCCCTTTGACTATTTTTTATCAAAAGGCTTGAAAATTTTCTGCTGAAGCTTTTCTACTACTTTCTCATAATTCCCGGGCCGGTGAGGGAACAGACAATCACTGCAGTCCTTCACCCCATTTGCCAGGAGTTTGAACTTCCCTCCACATTCCGTTCCCAGTAAATACAGGGGACAGTAGCAGAACAGACAGTTGAAATGGTCCGGATCCGCACCCTTGTGACAGGGAAAGTATTCACATTCCCGGTGGGAAAAGCATTTATAATGGAAGCTCATTTCTGGAAAGCTTCCCAGGCGCTGGCCAGCTGGCCGAATTCTTCCATGGAAAGGCTTTCTCCTCTCCGCTTGGGATCGATGCCCGCTTTCACCATCAGTTCCTTCACCTGATCTGCCGAAAGGCCCAGGCTCTTCAGACAGTTGCTCAGCATCTTCCGGCGCTGGGAAAAAGCCGCCCGCACCACCTGGAAAAAGGCTTTGGAGCTGGCACTCACCGGCGGCTGTTCCCGTTTTTCACAGACCACCACCATGGAATCCACCCTGGGGGCGGGCATGAAATCGTGAGCCGGTACCGGAATGGCCAGCTTGGGCTGGGAGTAATACTGGAGAGCCAGAGACAAAGGCCCGTAATCCTTTCCTCCCGGCGAAGCGATCATCCGCTCCGCCACTTCCTTCTGCACCATGACCACCAGCCGTTTCAGAGGCAGATCCTGTTCCAGCAGGGCAAAAATGATGGGCGTGGTAATGTAATAGGGCAAGTTGGCGGCCACTGTAAATGGCTGGTGTTCCGTCACTTCTGCCAGATCGATTTTCAGCACATCCCCGGGCACGATTTCCACATTGTCGTAGCCTTCCAGGGTCTTGGCCAGTACCGGCAGCAGGCTGCGGTCGATTTCCACGCTCTTCACCCGGGCGCCGGTTTCCGCCAGGGCCTGTGTCAGCGTACCGATGCCCGGACCGATTTCCAGCACCAGGTCATCGGGTCCGATCTGGGCATGCTCGGCAATGCCCCGTACCACTTTTTCGTTGATGAGGAAGTTCTGTCCGAACTTCTTCTTGGCTTTCAGCCCAAAGGTCTCTAAGATATACCGGGTCACTTCCCGGCTGGCGATCACCGGATGCAGCACAGTGTCCATGGTCTTCCCCCTATTTCTCTTCCTTGTTCACTTGATCCAGGGCAGCCTGGAATTCTTCCCGGGTCACACCGTAATTGTTCAGCCGGTGGACCAGCTGTTTCACATTTCCATACCCGATGCCCAAAATGGCACCCAGCCGATCCCTTTTCGCGGCAGCCTCCGGCGAACCGGACAGACCGGAAACAAATAAGTCCCGAGAGGAAAATTCCTTTCGGGGCTCCATTTCCTGGAAACGCACCTTCGACAGGGCTTTGCGGATGGCCTCCGGCTGGGCCTGTTCAATCCCCACATCGTGGTGGGCCAGAGCCTCAGCCTTGGGCACGAAAGCCTGCCCGGCCTTGGGGAACCGCTCCGTAAGGAAATTACGGATCCGCTCCCCGGCGCCGTCAGGATCAGTCATGATGATGATCCCGCGTTTCTTGTAGGCTGCTTCGATCAGAGCCAGCGTATAGGGAGCCAGGGTAAAGCCACCGGTTTCGATGGTATCCGCCTCCACGGCTTTCTTCACCGCCACGGTATCCATCTTTCCTTCTACGACCAGCACTTCTTTCAGCACGATTTTCTCCTGTGATTACAAAAAGTAAACGGTTACATCCCGTCGGCCCCAGTCCATGGCATCACCGTAGTCATCCATGTACAGGTCGATGGTATTGCCATTAATGGCACCGCCGCAATCCGCCGCTACAGCAAATCCGTAACCGGGGATGTACATCCGGGTCCCGTAAGGGATCACATCCGGATCCACGGCCACAACGCCGTGATAGGGTACCACACCCGTGGAGGTAAGTCCTGTACCGCTGCCTTCCGCCATGGTGTAAGCCGAAGCTTCAAACGCCTGGGCAGAACGGTAACGGACGAAACCACGGGAAGTTTCGATCATATTCAGGTTATTCCCCGTACCTACTTCCACGATTTCAGAGACAGGCTCCGTGACGACCTCCGAATGGAGTTCCTGTCTTACAGTCTCGCTGCCCACCTTGACTTCCCGGTAGATTACCTTTTCCACACCATTCTGGCCGGCAGAGATTACATTCTGTCTGCCACGGGGCAGATCGTCGTTGTTACGCATCTCCACCTGGTAAGGGATCTCACGGGTTTCCGTGGTCAGTTTGTCTTTGGGAGAGAGGATGCGGATGGTCATATCGGGGGTCACTTCCGTGTCCAGCCCAGGGTAGACCTGGTATCCTTTATAATCTACTCCCACTGCATTCAATACGTCTCGCACAGTTTTGCGCCCGATAGTATATTCGGTGGTCCTTCCGCCTTTCCATACTTTCACAGGCATGGCCCGCAGTACTTCAATGGTGGCACCGTCGCTGAACTTCTCGCTGCCGGCTACTTCGTAGCCATCCGCCTTCTGGAGTACAACACCGGCTTCTTCCAGAGCCCCCTGAACAGTCAGGGCTCGTGTCTTCAGGGTAATGGTCTGTCCGTCCACTTTAATGCTTACTTCCTTCGGCTGAGCCGCAAAGCCCACAAAGTTGACACTTGCAGCCAGCATCAGGCAGACAATAATCCACTTACAGGGACGCTTAAAAGGTTGTGATTTTCGCAAAATTTCGCCTCCTTGAAATGCCTGCATTGTAGCATAAGAAGGCGCTTTCTGTCAAAATCAAATTAGTATGTGGTACTAATTCTATACATTTATCTTGTGAAAATTTGTGACGTTTTTGTATAATATACAGCCGTTTTATCGGGTTTTCAGACGAAAAAATAAAGTTTCAGCATTTCTTGTTGAACTTTTCATGATCTTTTCCGGTGTGGTTCCCCGCAGCTGAGCTGCCCGCTCTGCCACGATGGCCGTGTAAAGAGGGTTATTCCGTCTGCCCCGGTAAGGCACCGGCGCCATATACGGGGAATCTGTCTCAAACAGGATCCGGTCCTCCGGTACTTTGGCCAGAATGGACCGCACTCCCCGGTCGTTCTTGAAAGTGCTGGTACCACCGAAACCCAGATACCAGCCCAGGGACAATACCTCTTCCGCCATGGCCCAATTGCCGGAAAAACAGTGGAGCACACCCTTGACCCCCTGCCCTGCTTCCCATATCACTTTCATGACGTCCTCGTGGGAGTCCCGGTCATGGATGATCACCGGCAAGCCCACTTTCCGGGCCAGTTCCAGCTGCCGGGCCAGGTATTCCTGCTGCAGGTCGTGGGGAGAATTCTCATCATTATAATAGTCCAGGCCGATTTCCCCGATGGCCACTACCCGGGGATCAGCGCACATGGCTTCAATGTCTTTCAGTTCATCGAAGCTGCTGTGGCCCAGTTCTTCAGGATGGATTCCCACCGCTGCCCACACGAAAGGATACCGGTGAGCCAGGGCCAAGGCCTTTTTTGAGCTGAGAAGATCACAGCCGGGATCAATGATCCCGGCCATGTTCTCTCCGATTTTCCGGAGCAGTTCTTCCCTGTCAGCGTCGAATTCTTCCACGTCCAAATGGGCATGGGTATCGAACAAAGGAAGCTTATCCATTTTTATTTCACCTTGCTGCCGGAAGCGATGCCCGGAACTTCTGCCAGCTTCAGGTTCCCCTTGCCGTCGGAAGCAGCCAGCAGCATGCCGCGGGATTCCACGCCACGCAGTTTGGCCGGCTTCAGATTGGCGATAACAATCACATTCTTGCCCGCCAGTTCCTCTTCCTTATAATAGGGAGCGATACCGGATACGATGGTGCGGTTTTCGTCGCCCACTTTCACGTCCAGCTTCAGCAGCTTGTCGGCATTTTCCATTTTTTCAGCTTTCAGGATGGTGCCCACCCGCAGGTCCAGCTTGCCAAAATCATCGATGGTGCACTGATCAGGAGTCACCACACCAGCGGTTTTCGTATCAGCTTTCTTTTCGGCCTTTTTGGCTTTCGGTTCAGCTTTGGCAGCAGGCTGCTCCTCTTCTTCGATCCGCGGGAAAATGGGCTGGCCCTTCTGCACTTTGGTGCCATCAGGAAATTTGCCCCAGGCCACTTCATTCAGATCGAACTGTTCAGGAACCGGCAGCCCCAGCTGTTCGAAGATCTTCGGTGCGGAGAACGGCATCATGGAAGAAATCAAAATGGCAATGTTCCGCACAGCATCAGCCAGGTTGTACATGACAGCTTCCAGCCGCTTGGCCTGGGCCGGATCCTTGGCCAGGATCCAGGGAGTGGTTTCGTCGATATATTTGTTGGCAGCGCCGATGTAAGCCCAGATGGCCTTGATTCCGTCATTCAGAGCATATTTGTCCATGGCAGCCCGATAGTTTTTCAGGGTTTCGGCAGCCAGACCACGGAATTTCTCATCCACTTCGTTGCCTTCCACCACCGTCTTGTGGACGATGCCCCCATGATACTTGTCGATCATGGAAACAGTCCGGTACTGCAGGTTACCCAGGTCGTTGGCCAGGTCGGCGTTGAACCGTTTGATCAACGCTTTGCGGGAGTAGTTGCCGTCGCTGCCCAGGTTGATTTCCCGCAGCAGGAAGTAACGGACAGCATCAGCGCCAAACTCCTGGATGGGTTTCACCGGATCCACCACGTTGCCTTTGGACTTGGACATTTTGTCCCCGTCTACGACCAGCCAGCCGTGGCCGTACACTTCCTTGGGCAGGTCGAAGCCCATGGCCATCAGCATGGCCGGCCAGATGATAGTATGGAAACGGACGATTTCTTTGCCCACCAGGTGCAAATCAGCGGGCCAGAACCGATTGAACTTGTCCATATCCTGACCGAAGCCGATGCCAGTGAAGTAGGCCAACAGGGCATCGAACCATACATATACCACGTGTTTGGTATCGAAAGGAACGGGAATACCCCAGTCAAAGCTGCTGCGGCTGATGCACAGGTCTTCCATGCCCTGTTTGATGAAGTTGATCATTTCGTTGCGGCGGGATACGGGCTGGATGAAATCCGGATGGGTTTCAATGTAATCCAGGATCCGGTCCGCATATTTGGAAATCCGGAAGAAATAGCTGGATTCCCTCATTTTTTCCACAGGACGGCCGCAGTCGGGGCATACGCCGCCGGCTTCCTCCACCTGGTGTTCGGTCCAGAAGGATTCGCAGGGTACGCAGTACAGGCCTTCGTAGTCTTTCTTGTAGATGTCTCCCTGGTCATAGACTTTCTGCAGCAGGGTCTGCACGGTTTTTTCGTGTTCCTTGCTGGAAGTGCGGACAAATCTGGTGTAGCTGACTCCCAGCATTTCCCACAGCTTCTTGAAGTCGGCCACGATCTTGTCGGTGTATTCAATGGGTTTCACCCCATTGGCTTCCGCTTTGCGCTGGATCTTCTGGCCGTGTTCGTCACTGCCGGTGATGAACTGGACATCAAAGCCGTTGGCCCGTTTGTACCGGGCAATGGTATCAGCGATGGTCGTGCAGTACGCATGGCCGATGTGCAGGTCGGCGCTGGGATAGTAAATAGGCGTCGTAATATAAAAAGCAGGTTTTGTCATGATCGTTCCCCTTTTTCCATAGAAATGTTCACTAATTTTATATCATATCACAAAAACGGGGGAAAATAAATGGAAAGAGACGGGGTGCAGCCGTCCCTTTCCATTTATGATTCTCTCACCAATCGATTGTACAGTTCTCTCTTTGGCACTTTATATTGTTTGGCCACCCGGGCCAGGGCTTCTTTTTTGTCCGTACCCTGGGCCATAAGATTCTTGACCACATCCAGAGGGTCTCCCTGAGGTTCTTCTTTTTCTGCCTTTCCCTGCTCCACCACCAGCACGAATTCACCCCGGATGGGCCCTTCCTGCAGATGCTGCCGACAGATGGAAATGCTGCCCCGAAAGAATTCTTCGTGGAGCTTGGTCAGTTCCCTCCCCATGGTCATCTTCCGGTCGCCCCACACCTCTTCCATATCCTGGAGCACGTCCAGAATCCGGTGAGGCGCTTCATATAAGACCATAGTAGCCGGAATGTTCTTCCATTCTTCCAGCTTTTCCTTCCGGTTTTTCCGGCTCTTGGGCAAAAAAGCCCCGAAAAAGAATGGGGTACTGGTCAGTCCTGACGCCACCAGAGCCGTCAAACAGGCATTGGCTCCGGGCACGGGCACTACTTTGATTCCCGCTGCAATAGCCTGCTGAGCAATCAGTTCCCCCGGATCCGAAATTCCCGGGAATCCGGCGTCCGTAACCAGGGCAATGTTTTTGCCTCTTTCCAGGGCTTCCAGCAGTACCGGTCCCTGCTTTTCCTTATTGTGTTCATGATAGCTGATCAGCTGCCCGTGGATACCGAAATGGGTCAGCAGCTGCCGGGTGTGCCGGGTATCCTCAGCGGCGATCAGGTCCGCTTCCTGCAGCATCCGCACAGCCCGGGGCGTCATATCCTCCAGGTTGCCGATGGGTGTGGCACACAGGTACAGGGTCCCTTTTTCATTTTCCATGTTCTTCTGTCTCTTCCTTCCCGTAATAAACCAGTGTCTGCCGACTGTAGCTGCCGTCCTCATTGTACATGATGAGGGGCGGCAATACCTCCAGCCCTGGCCGCCCGCCTTTCACGAACTCTGCCAGAAAGATCCAGGCCGGCCGTTCCACATAGCTGTGGACCCACTGCAGCCGTTTCAGTTCCAGGTTGTACTGCATTCCCAGCTTCACCGCGTCAGTGAACCGCTCTGGCAGCTGCACCAGAGCGAACCGCCCCTTTGTCTTCAACGCATAGGCCGCCGCCCGGAAAAAATCTTCCAGGGTCGTGCCCACCTCATGGCAGGCCGCCTGTCCCACCTGCCGCTTCCGTCCTCCGATACGGTATGGCGGATTGGCCGCCACCAGGTCCATGGTGTCACAGGGCAGCTGCTTATAATCCCGAAGATCCAGTACCTTCGCCTCTACCCGGTTCTCCAGGCAGTTGTCCTGGATGCTCCGCCGAGCCAGTTCCACCACATGGGCGTTGATGTCCACGCCCAGTACCTTCGCCGCACCCCGGTTGGCCAGAAGAAGGCTCACCGCACCAGTTCCACAGCCCAGTTCCAGCACCCTGGCCTTCTTCACCAGATGAGGAAAGGCCGCCAGGAACACTGCATCCGTGGTAAAGCAGAACTCCCCTGCATCCTGCCAAATCGTAGTCACACCGTCAGGCAGGCAGTCCTGCCGCCAGGTTTCACTCATTTTTTCTCCGTCCTGGCAGATTCCACGATTTCATCCCATGCCACGGTCACCCGGTTGCCCGGTGAAACTTCCACGGTCACGGTCTGTTCCCGCCGGCTGATGCTCATGATCATGCCCTCACCGCTGGGAGTCACTACCTTCATGCCGGGGCGGGGCACAAAATGGTGTTCCTTCTTCTTTTCCCGCTTTTTGCAGCAGTTGCCGCAGTACATGTCGCTTTCATACTTCAGGCAGCACAGAAGCCGGCCGCAAATTCCGGAAATCTTGGTGGGATTCAGGGACAGATTCTGCTCCTTGGCCATCTTGATGGACACGGGTTCGAAATCTCCCAGGAAGGTAGCGCAGCACAGAGGCCGTCCGCAGCAGCCGATACCGCCCAGCATCTTGGCCTCATCCCGCACGCCGATCTGCCGCAGCTCGATCCGGGTACGGAACACAGCTGCCAGGTCCTTCACCAGTTCCCGGAAATCGATCCGTCCGTCGGCGGTGAAATAGAAAATGATCTTGCCCACATCGAAAGTGTATTCCACATTCACCAGGTGCATGGCAAGCTTCCGGGCCGCAATCTTCTTTTCGCAGATGACGAAGGCTTCCTTTTCCTTCCGGTGGTTCTCCGCCACCTTCCGGGCGTCAGCCTCGGTAGCTTTGCGGATGACGGTTTTCAGGGGAGAGACGATTTTGCTGTCCTCCACATCCTGCTGAGGAATCACCACTTCCCCGTATTCAATGCCACGGGCGGTTTCCACGATCACATGGTCTCCTTTTTCCAGTTGGTACTCACCTGGAGAGAAATAGTAGATTTTACCGGCTCTCTTGAACCGGATTCCAACGATGGTTTCCATAGGTTTCTCCTTTATGTCAAATCAACTGTGCAATTGATGGATTTCCAAAAAAAGGCCTTCCAGGGCCAGCCGCCGGCTCACAAAGGAACTGATGGCCTGCCGGGCTTCTTCGCAAAGCTCTATGGCCCGGCGCACCTGATGTTCCGTCCAGTCGGCAAAGAACATTCCCAGCCGCTGGTGCAGGTCTTCATTATATAAAGGCTGGGGCAGCCCGGTGGTGAGGAAGAGCCCGTCCCGCAAAATCAGGAGCAGCAGTTCCATGAGCACCAGGCCCTCCGCCCGATCATTTTTCGTCAGCCAGCTCTGGCTGCTGGTGTACACCAGCAGGTCGTCCCGGCCCGACTGTTCCAGCAGGTCCAGGATTTCTTCCCGCAGCGTCAGGGCGTCCAGCCGGAACCATTCCAAAGCCTTTCCTGCCGAACCTCCCGCCAGACGGGCCAGGACGGGCAGCTGCTGCCGCCATCGGTTCTGTACCGCATCCAAGGGTACGTCCGCCACGGCTGCCGGCCGGTCCGTTTCCGTTACAGCAATGGTCTCCAATACCCGCTCTGTTTCTTCATAGGAAAGCGGGTCGAACCGCAGCTCGATGAGCCGGCTGCGGATGGTGGGCAGCAGCCACTCCACCTGGTCCGCCACCAGAAGGAACAGCCAATAGTCCGGAGGCTCCTCCAGCAGCTTCAAAAGGCTGTTCTGGGCTTCTTCCCGCATGGTGTGGGCCTGGTCGATGAGGCATACCTTATATCTGGACAGCCGGGGGCCGAAAGCCGCCTGGGCCGAAAGGGCATGGATGGCATCCACGCCGATGCCCTTGCTCTTGCCAGAAGGCCCCACCTCCAGGAAATCCGGATGGGCATCCGCCTCCATGGCCCGACAGCTGGCACAGCAACAGGGCGCAAAGGGATCCTCCGTGCAGAGGAAACTTTTGGCAAACGCCCGGGCCAGCTTTTTCTTGCCGATACCCTCCGGTCCGTAAAACAGCAGGGACGGGGTCTTCCGTTCCCCCTTCAGCATATTCTGCAGGAATTCTTTTTCCGTCCGGTGTCCAATGATGGTGTCCCACATAGTCCAATCTCTTTTCCAGAGCCGCCCGGTTTCAGACCAGCCCTTCCAGTTTTTTGATGATTTCTTCCATGACCACTTCCGGATCCCGTGCAGCATCGATCACCAGGATCCTTTCCGGGTCTTCCCTCGCCAGCTGCAGGTAGCCTGCCCGTACGGCATCATGGAATTCCAGTCCCTGGAGTTCGAACTTATCCACCACGCCCCGGTCATTCCGGCGCTTGAGCAGCACCCGTGGATCTCCGTCCAGGAGGATTGTCACATCCGGCTGCAGGCCGCCTGTGGAAAAATTATTCAGCTTCCGCAGCTGCATCAGATCCATATGGCGCAAGATGCCCTGGTATACCAGGGTAGAATCGCTGAACCGGTCACAGAGCACGACTTTGCCCTCGGCCAGAGCCGGACGGATCACCTTGTCCACATGGTCCGCCCGTGCCGCCAGGTGCAGCAGGGTCTCGGTCTGGGCCGAAACGGCATAGGCCGGATCCAGTACCAGTTCCCGGATCTGTTCCGCCGCATCCGTGCCCCCGGGTTCCCGGGTCAGCACCACCTGCCGGCCGTACAGCCTGAACCAGTCCACCAGTTTATGGGCCTGGGTGGTCTTGCCGCCTCCGTCAGGCCCTTCCAGCGTTATGAACAAACCTTTTTTCTTCATACCAATACCTCAAATGTGCCCAGGGTGGGATCATGGGGTCCGCTTACCTGGAGCTTTTTTTCCTGTAATCTCCGGCTGAAAGCAATCAGTTCCTCTGTCAGCCGTTCTCCCGGCATAATCAGCGGAATGCCGGGCGGATAGAAGCTCAGAGTCTCTCCGGCCACCCGTCCGGCCGCCTCTTCAAACGGAACCATTTCCTTGGCGGCAAAGAACGCCTCCCGAGGCGGCAGCACCTGTTCGGGGATGGAGAGGACCGGCGGTACCGGCGGCAGTTCCCGCAGGGGTTTCCGCAGGCCATCCAGCACCGTAGCGATACGCTCGGCAATGGTCGGAAATGCATCATTGTCATCTGCATAGGTCACCAGAAACAGCACATGATCCTGATCCACCAGTTCCACGGCAATGCCAGCCTGACGCAGGGCATCGGCCGCTTCCGGCCCGGTGATGCCCAACTGGCTCACCTGGATGGTCACTTTCCCCGGATCCAGGGCCACCACGCCGCCTTTCCCGTTCAATTCGTTTTCCAGCACCGGCAGCCCGGGCACCTGGTGCAGCGCTTTCCGCAGTACCGCAGCCGCCCGTACAGAAGCTTCCGCCATGGCAGCGCCTTTTTCTTCCAGCTGGGCCCGTGCCCCGTCCAGGGCTCCCATCAATAAATAGTTGGGGCTGGTGGTGGTCACCAGGCTCATGGCCTGCTCCATGGCTTCCGGCCGCAGGCGTTCATAGCGCACCTGAAGCAGGCTGCACTGGGTCATGGCGCCCACAATCTTATGGGTGCTCTGGGCCGCCGCATCCGCTCCGCACTGGACAGCGCTGGGAGGCAGCATATCCGAAAAGCCCAGATGGGGACCATGTGCTTCATCGACCAGCAATACAGCGCCGTGCTGATGGGCCATGTCTGCGATTTTTTTCGTGTCCGCCGCCAGCCCGAAATAGTTGGGCGTGGTCAGGAATACGGCTTTCAGATCCGGATGCCTGGCAAAAGCCTCTTCCACCTGTTCCGGGCTCAGCTGCAGAGAAAGCCGCCAGGTATCTTCATAAGCCGGCTGTACATACACCGGCTGCAGACCCGCCAGGATCATTCCGCCCAGCACGCTGCGGTGGCAGTTCCGGGGTACCAGGATCCGGTCCCCGGGCCGCAATGCTCCCAGGAGCATACCGTGGATCACCCCGGTCGTGCCGTTTACACCCAGGAAACACCGGTCAGCGCCATAGACTTTCGCAGCCAGGGCTTCAGCCTCCCGGATGCACCCTTCCGGGTGGTGGATATCATCCAGTTCTTCCATCAAACTGACATCACTTTCCAGGGCCACATCCCCCACCAGGTGGCGCAGGGCCGAGTCCGCTCCCCTGCCCCCTTTGTGTCCGGGAGTATGGAGAGGATATACATGAGCCTGACGGTATGTTTCCACTGCCGTCAAAAGCGGTCGTTTCACAGTCACGTGGCTTTTCCCTCCTTCGCAGTACCTTTTATTTTATCATACCTGGAAAGAAGGCAAAAGGGCGGGCTTTACAAAAATTTGACAGGACCTTTGCAGACTCTCTATTGCTTTTTCTCATGAAACCTTCCATAATGAAGCTGTACCCTATTCCATAAAAACAGCGACGCACAAGGAGGCGCATGATATGAGAGATTTGAACATCATCCGCGAGAAAAAAGGATTCATCAGTGATATGGACGGTGTGATCTACCACGGCAGCACACTGCTGCCCGGAGTGAAAGATTTTGTGGCCTGGCTGAAAAAAGAAAAGAAACAATTCCTGTTCCTGACCAACTCCAGCGAGCGTTCCCCCCTGGAACTGCGAAAAAAACTGCTGGCCATGGGGCTGGACATCGAAGAAGACCACTTCTACACCAGTGCCCTGGCTACGGCCCATTTTCTGAAGACCCAGTCTCCTGGCTGTTCGGCGTACATCATCGGAGCCCATGGGCTCATGAATGCCTTATATGATGCGGGCATCACCTACAACGACGTGAACCCGGAATATGTGGTGGTAGGCGAAACCACCGGCTATAATTATGAAATGATCATCAAGGCCACGGAACTGATCCACAAGGGCGCCAAGCTGATCGGCACCAACAGCGACATGACCGGTCCCAGCGACCGGGGCATCATCCCGGCCTGCCGGGCGCTCATCGCCCCCATCGAACTGGCCACGGGCAAAAAAGCCTATTTCATCGGCAAACCGAACCCTCTCATGATGCGTACGGGTCTGAAACGCCTGGGCGTCCATTCGGAAGATGCGGTGATGATCGGCGACCGGATGGATACGGATGTAATCGGCGGCGTGGAAAGCGGCATGGAAACGGTGCTGGTACTTACCGGCGTTTCCAACCGGGACAATATCAAACATTTCAGCTACCAGCCTCACTATATTCTGAACGGCATCGGAGACATCGTGCCGAAGCAGAAGGCTGCACAGGCGCAGTCCCGCTGAGTGAGATAGGGTTAGTGGTTAGTGGTTAGTGGTTAGTGGTTAGTGGTTAGTGGTTAGTGGTTAGTGACTAGTAAACCGTAAACCGTACCCCTTGTCAAGGACAGTTTCTAAAAGTAGAACCCCCTGTTTTAGACAGTTCAACAATTCTGGTACCTTCAAAATGGACATCTGGTAATTGTCTATCAGAAGGCCCCCCAACCATCCAATCACATGCGCGG
>NZ_JBNMIU010000018.1:0-33491 GCF_050873445.1 Acidaminococcus sp.
AGCATTACGCCTACTCCCATTCGGGAACCCAGCCTATATCCTTCACGAGTTGCTCTATTAATATTATAACAAAAATACAAAAAAGTACAACCACAGCATATTGACCTTATTAATCTATATATTGTGGTTTTGCTAAATATTGTATCTATCCATAAAAAGGAGATGGATTTTTTATGGATTACCATTTCAGCTATCGTACCAAAAACGACTCTGTGTGCCTGATCTTGTCGTACAAGGTCGGCAAAAAGTGGCGGCAGAAGACCCGCCAGGGATTTAAAACGCAAAGAGAAGCCAGACAGCACCAAGATGAGCTGCTGGAAGAGGTCAAGCAATCAGAGGGCCTAACTACAGACGTCCGGCTGAAAGGCATGACCCTTCGGCAATTCTTTGGCATTTATTACCGGGACAAAAAGGATTTCTTATCCTATAACACCCTGATGAATTACAGGAACTCCATCGAGTCGCTGAGTGCTGTAGCCGACATTCCCCTGCGTGAACTGACTACTGCCGCCATTTTGAACGCGCTCCTGGCTCTGGAAGTCGCAGCAGGCACGAAAAAAGCCAAGCTCCGGTGCGTCTCCCCCGTTTTGGAGTACGCCGTAAAGGTCTACAAGATCATGGCGGTCAATCCAGCCCGGGGCATCACCATCAGGGAAGAACGTGGCCCTAAGATCATCCGGGCCTTTACACGGGCGGAGCTGTCTAAGCTCATAACTTTATTGGAGCATAAGCCCCTCTGCCGTTTGGTGGCCATCCTGGCCGCCAACACCGGTATGAGGTTTGGCGAAATAGCCGGGCTCCCCTGGAACGCCATTAACTGGACGGAGCAAACCATCACCATCAAGCAGCAGTATGCCAGAATCGGCCCCGGGAAGATGGGGGTTACCCCTTGTAAGACCAGAAACAGTAATCGGACCATCCCCGCATCTCCCGCCGTCCTGAAGGCCCTGGCCGACTGGAGGCAGTCCCAGCCCCTCAATCTGTCCGGCACCGTCTTCCCTTTGAACCAAATGCAAAATGTCCACGTCAAGCTCAACCGGATCATCCGAAGTCATTTTCCAGGCCGTTCCGTACACGCTCTCCGGCATACCTTTGCCACCCTCCTGCTCTCCGAAACCGGAGACATCAACCTAGTAGCCCATATCCTGGGCGATACTGTGACTACTGTTTCCGCAGTCTACGTCAATTACACAGCCGATATCCGACAGAGGGCGGCAGAAGCTATGGCCGGTTTGTATTAAAATTTTTGCCGTTTAAAGCAAAAAGCCCGTAACCACAAGGGTTACGGGACTTTTATTTATTATTTAATATTGTAGAATACCTTCATGCCATTGTACTGTGCAGCGGCACCCAGATCTTCTTCGATTCGCAGCAGCTGATTGTACTTGGCTACCCGATCAGTCCGGCAGGGAGCCCCGGATTTAATCTGACCGGCGTTGGTACCTACCACCACATCGGCAATAGTCGTATCTTCCGTTTCACCACTCCGGTGGGAAACGATGGCAGTGTAACCAGCCCGTTTGGCCATTTCGATGGCGTCCAGGGTTTCGGTCAGGGTACCGATCTGGTTCAGTTTGATCAGGATGGCATTGGCCACGCCCTGTTCAATTCCCTTCTGCAGCCGTTCCACATTGGTGACGAACAGGTCATCGCCCACCAGCTGGACTTTCTTGCCCAGAGCATCGGTCAGTTTCTTCCAGCCATCCCAGTCATCTTCGGCCAGGCCGTCTTCAATGGAAACGATGGGGTATTTTTCACACAGGGAAGCATACCATGCTACCATTTCGTCAGCAGTCTTGACCACACCTTCCCCTTTCAGGTTGTATTTGCCGTCTTCGAACAGCTCGCTGGCAGCGGTATCGATGGCCAGACGAACTTGTTCACCGGGTTTATAGCCGGCTTTTTCGATGGCTTCCACGATGACCTGCAGGGCTTCTTCATTGCTTTCCAGGTTGGGAGCGAAACCGCCTTCATCACCTACAGCCGTAGCCAGACCCTTGCCCTTCAGCACTTTCTTCAGTGCCTGGTAGATCTCGGCATTGATGCGCAGGGCTTCGGCAAAGCTGTCAGCGCCTACGGGCATGATCATGAATTCCTGGATATCCACGTTATTATCTGCATGGGCACCGCCGTTCAGGATGTTCATCATGGGTACGGGCAGTTCCTTGGCGTTGACGCCGCCCAGATACTGGTACAGGGGCAGACCCACGGACAGGGCGGCAGCCTTGGCCACAGCCAAAGATACACCCAGGATGGCGTTGGCACCCAGTTTGCCCTTGTTGGGGGTACCATCCAGCCGGATCATGGCCTGGTCGATTTCCACCTGACGGGTGGGATCCAGCCCAATAATCACATCAGCGATGGCTTCGTTGACATTTTCTACAGCTTTGGCAACACCTTTGCCGCCAAAACGGTCTTTGTCCCCGTCCCGCAGTTCCACGGCCTCATGGACGCCGGTGGAAGCACCGGAAGGAACGGCAGCACGGCCAACAGTGCCGTCATCCAGCAGGACATCCACTTCCACAGTGGGATTGCCCCGGGAATCCAGGATTTCTCTTGCACAAACATTTTCAATGATTGGCATTGTAATCACCTCGTATTTATATTTGAAAACAGACGAAACTTATTTCACCAGCAATGAATGACCGGTCATAGTCTCTGGTTCCGGCAGTTCCAGCAAATCCAGCAGAGTGGGCGAAATATCAGACAGACCGCCGTTTTCCACCTTCATCTCAGGATCTGCCCCTGCCACCAGGAACGGTACCGGATTGGTGGTATGACTGGTCATGGGTGCATGGGACACCGGGTCTTCCATTTCTTCCAGATTCCCATGATCCGCCGTGATGCACACGGCTCCACCTTTCTTCAGGACGGTATCCACCAGGCTGCCCACACATTCATCCACGGCCTCGAGTGCCGCAACAGCTGCCTTCAGGCTGCCCGTATGGCCCACCATGTCCGGATTGGCAAAGTTCAGGATCACCAGATCGTACAGGTCCTTCTGCAGAGCCTCCTGGAGTTTTTCCGTCACGATATAGGCACTCATCTCTGGCTGCAGATCATAGGTAGCCACTTTCGGAGAGGGTACCAAAATCCGGTCTTCGCCGGGGAAGGGCTGTTCTCGTCCTCCGTTGAAGAAAAACGTCACATGGGCGTATTTTTCCGTTTCCGCAATGTGCAGCTGACGCAAACCGGCCTTGGAGACCACTTCTGCCAGGGTATCCCTGATTTCTTCCGGCGGGAAGGCCACTGCAGCCTGAATGGTCTTTTCGTATTCTGTCATGCAGACGAAATGCACCGGCAAGGCACCGGCCGTCCGTCCGAATCCGGCAAAATCCGTATCCGTAAAGGCATGGGTCAGTTCCCGTGCCCGGTCAGGGCGGAAGTTGAAGAAGATCATACTGTCCCCGGCTTCCACCCTGCCGTCCGCACCTTCCACCCGAAAAGGCATCACGAATTCATCGGTCTGGTCCGCCGCATAAGCGGCCTCCAGTCCGGCTTCCGGCGTGCCTGCGGAGAGACTTTCGCCCCCGGTCATCGCATCAAAGGTTTTCTGGATCCGTTCCCACCGTTTATCCCGGTCCATGGCATAATACCGGCCGGAAACAGTAACGATCCGGCCTATCCCCAGTTCCCTGCAGGCTTTTTCCACCTGCTGCAGATAGGGCAGTGCACTCTTGGGAGGGGTATCCCGTCCATCCAGGAACGCATGGATACACACATCCCTGACATCCAGTTTCTTGGCCATAGCCAGCAGACCCAGCAGATGATCAATGTGGCTGTGTACGCCGCCATCGCTCAAAAGACCCAGCAGATGGAGTTTTTTGCCCCCATCCCGAGCCTGTTCCATGGCTTTGATCAGGACAGGGTTCGTTTCCAGGCTGCCATCCTTCACTGCCCGACTGATCCGGGTCAGACTCTGGTAGATGATACGGCCGGAACCGATGGACAGATGGCCCACTTCCGAGTTACCCATCTGTCCATCCGGAAGGCCCACTGCTTCCCCGCTGCATTGCAGCTGAGCATGGGGATACCGGTTGAAATAATAGTCCAGATGCGGGGTCCGGGCACGGGTTACCGCATTGGTGGGCGAAGCGGGGGCAATCCCCCACCCGTCCAGAATCATCAGCACTACAGGTTTTTTCTTCATCAGCACGCCTCAGAACGTATTGGCAATGGCGCTGAATTCAGCAGCATCCAAGCTGGCTCCGCCCACCAGGACACCGTCTATGCCTTCCACATGGAAGCTGTGAGCGTTTTCGCTGGTCACGCTGCCGCCGTACAGGATGCGTACCCGGCGGGCCGCTTCCTTACCGAATTTGTCTTCCACAGCCTTGCGGATCACCTCAGCAGCCGCCACGGCGTCCTTCACTTCGGCGCTCTTGCCGGTACCGATAGCCCAGATGGGTTCATAGGCAACCAGCAGATGTTCGATCTGTTTGTCGTCCAGTACATCCAGTACCGGTTTCAGCTGGCTCAGGATTTTATCTTTCGCAGCACCTTTTTCATGTTCTTCCGCATTTTCGCCTACGCACAGCACTGGATCCAGTTCATTCCGGTAAGCAGCCTGGACTTTCTTCACTACGATTTCGTCGGTATCGCCGAACAGCTGACGCCGTTCGCTGTGGCCCACGATGACGTAACGGGACCCGATTTCAGCGATCATGGGGCCGGATACAGCACCGGTGTAAGCGCCTTCATCCTCGTAGAACAGATCCTGTGCCCCATAGCCGATACCATCTTCGTCCACCATGGCAGCAACGCTTTCCAGAGCAGTGAAGGGCGGGAACAGTACGATTTCAGCCTGGGCCATTTCCGTATTGTGTGCAATCTGATGAGCCAGTTCCATGGCTTCTTCCACCGTCTTGTGGCATTTCCAGTTGCCGGCCACCACAGGGGTCCGCAGATCATCCAGAGCAGCCACGCCGGGCAGTACTTTCCCTTCCAGGTATTCCAGGGAAGCACCGCCGCCGGTGGATACATGGCTCATTTTCTCACCCAGTCCCATTTGTTTCACTGCAGCCGCACTGTCACCACCGCCTACGATGGTAATACCGTCAGACTCGGCCATCGCTTCGGCTACCTTGCGGGTACCGGCTGCGAAGTTGGGCATTTCGAACACGCCCATAGGACCGTTCCACACAATGGTCTTCATGCCGGCCAGGGTTTCCGCATACAGACCAGCGGTCTTGGGACCGATATCCAGGGCCATATATTCCGGGTTCAAATGATCCAGATCTTCCGCTTCATGATCCGCATCGTTGTCGAACTTGGAAGCCATCACCAGATCAACAGGCAGCAGCATCTTTGTCTTCTGTTCCGAGGCTTCGGCCAGCAAATCCCTGGCGATGCTGATGCTTTCCTGTTCCACCAGGGATTTGCCCAGGTTGTAGCCCTTGGCCGCCAGGAACGTATTGGCCATGCCGCCGCCGATCAGGATCACATCTGCTTTCTTGATCAGGCTACGGATAACAGCGATCTTATCGGCTACTTTGGCGCCGCCGATAATCGCAGCAAACGGGTGCTGGGGATTATCCACAGCGTTGCCCAGATAGGCGATTTCCTTTTCCAGCAGGAACCCGGCCACAGCGGGCAGATAATGGGTCACCCCTTCTACAGAAGCATGAGCCCGGTGGGACACACCGAAGCCGTCGTTCACATATACATCCGCCAGAGCAGCCAGTTCCTGGGAGAATTTCGGATCGTCCTTCTCTTCTTCCGGATGGAACCGCAGATTCTCCAGCATGAGGATATCCCCGTTCCGCAGATTCTCAGCCGCTTCTTTGGCTGCTTTACCCACACAGTCCGGGCAGAACTGCACTGGACGATGGACCAGCTTGCTCAGGGCTTCTGCCATCGGTTTCAGGCTATACTTGGCATTGACCTTACCCTTTGGACGGCCCAGGTGCGCCATCAGGATGACAGCAGCGCCCTGGTCCAGCAGGTAATGAAGGGTGGGCAGAGAGGCTTCGATACGGGTAGAATCCGTGATTTCCCCTTTGTCGTTCATAGGTACATTGTAGTCCACCCGGACCAGTACCCGTTTCCCTGTCAGTGAAATATCTTTGATGGTCTTCTTATCCATAATAAAACCTTGCACCCACCTTTCTCCTGATTAGAGACCCTTAGAAGCCACGAACACAGCCATGTCAACCATCCGGTTGGAATAGCCCCATTCATTATCGTACCAGGAAACTACTTTGGCCATACGAGGTCCTACCATCATCGTGGACAAGCCATCCACAATGGAGCTCAACGGGCAGCCGCTGTAGTCGCAGGAAACCAGAGGCAGTTCATTATAGCCCAGGATCCCTTTCATGGTGGTTTCAGAAGCTACGCGCATGGCTTCGTTGATTTCTTCCTTCGTGGTATCTTTCTTCAGGTTCACGACCAGGTCGGTCAGGGACACATCCGGAGTCGGGACACGGATGGCCATGCCCTTCAGTTTTCCCTGCAGTTCCGGCAGTACCAGACCAATGGCTTTGGCAGCCCCAGTCGTGGTGGGGATGATGGAGCAGGCACCGGCACGGGCACGACGCAGGTCTTTATGGGCAGCGTCCAGGATCTTCTGGTCATTGGTATAGGAATGAACGGTGGTCATCATGCCGTCCACAATGCCGAAGTTGTCTTGCAGCACCTTGGTGAAAGGAGCCAGGCAGTTGGTGGTGCAGGAAGCGTTGGAAATGATGTTGTGGTGTTTGGGATCGTACTTGTCATCATTGACGCCCAGGACCATGGTAATATCTTCGCCCTTGGCCGGAGCAGCGATAATTACTTTCTTAGCGCCGTTGTCCAGATGAGGCTGTACCGTTTCCCGAGTCTTGAATTTACCAGTGGTCTCCATGACTACATCCACGCCCATATCACCCCAGGGAATTTCAGCCGGGCTGTTAAAACGGGTGAATTTGATGGCCTTGTCACCTACATGCATGATATCGCCATCCACAGAGATATCTTCATCGAAAGTACCGTGGATGGAATCATACTTCAACAGATGGGCATAGGTATCGATGCCGGAACGGGCATTGACTGCTACGACTTCCACTTCCGGATTCTTCACCGCAATCCGCAGAACGCAGCGACCAATACGACCAAACCCATTGATACCGATTTTTACCATTTTACCATTCCTCCTAAAAATTTTATACAGTGTGACGATTTCCGTCCTGTAAACAACGTATGATTTCTCTGGCAGCAGCCTCATCGGTGACCAGGATGTCATCCTGACTGCTGCGCAGTACGGAAAGGATGGCACGCCCTTTGGAGTGTCCCCCTCCGATGCCCATGACCGTGTGGATCGTTTCCAGATCATTCACCATGAGCCCCAGGGTATCGGTGCTGTGCACCACGTGTCCATTGATGTCGAAGTACTGGCCCAGGGCTTCGCCGATGGCACCCCTGTCTTCCAGCTCTTTGATCAGTTCGGGTCCCACGCCCCGTTTTTTTGCCATCACCTGGGCCTGGCCCATGCCATGGACCAGGATGTCCGCGCTTTTGATGGTTTCCACCACCTGCTTCACCCGAGCATCTTCCTCCAGGATCTTGCGCAGCACATCTTCGCTGACGCTGTCGGGTACGTACAGCTGCAGGTACCGGGTCTTCAGCCGGCCGGCTAACACCGTCGCAATGGTATTGGCCTGCAGTTCCATCCGGTCCCCCAGGCCGCCCCGGGCTGGCACCACTACCGTTTCCGGTTCATTGCCGTAGGTATTCTGGGCCATGGCCGCCACGGTTGTACCACCGGTAACCGCCACGATGTGGGATTTGTGATCGCTCAACAAATGCAATAAAATACCGGCTGCCACCCGTCCGATTTCCCGGGTAACTACCTGATCCTGATCCGCATTCCCGGGCAGCACCACCACTTTTTTCAAATGGAGTTTCTCCTCCAGGACGGATTCCAGGCTGGAAAGTTTCTGCAGCCGGTTCACATAATCCCGGAGTTCCTGGAGCAGTACAGTCCCCTCATCGGTAATGCTCATCCCCGTGAGCGTAAAGTCCAGCAGTCCCGCTTCCTTCAGAAAATCCACATGGGAGCGGAGGATCCGTTCGCTGAGCCCCAGCTTCTTAGCCAGGGTCCGGCGCCCGATAGGCTGGTCATGGCTGATCTGGCGCAGCACCTTATAGCGCTCCGTCAAAAGCTCCACCATTTCCGGAACCAGTTTGTTCTGTAAGTTGATGATCTGATCCAAGCTGATGTTGCACATTTTGTCCCTCGTGGTACTTTTTATGTCCCACCCTGTTCGAAAAAAAATAAATTGTCTTACGACTCCATTATAACATACTTATGGAAAAAAGGAAGGGAAAAGGAAAAAATGAGGAAAATTTTAAAGGAGAGGATCTTTCCCCAGGGACAGCTCCTCTCCTTCAGCTCATGGTTCATGACCCTTTATTTGATTTTTCCTGCGTCAAGGCTGATATCCACTGCCTTCACGCTGTGGGTCAGTGCCCCTACACTGATCACATCCACACCGGCAGCTGCAGCTGCCTGCAGGTTATCGGCACCGATACCGCCGCTGGCTTCTACCACTGCCCGGTGATCGATGTACGCCACACATTCCTTCATGGCTTCCGGTGCCATGTTGTCCAGCATGATGACGTCAGCACCGCCGGCCACGGCCTCTTTCGCCTGTTCCAGACTCTCTACCTCGATTTCAATCTTCGTCATATGGCTGGCATAGGCTTTGGCCCGGTCCAATGCCTCCTTCACGCCGCCGGCCACGGCAATGTGGTTGTCCTTGATGAGGATGGCATCATACAGCCCCAGCCGATGGTTATGGCCGCCGCCTACCCGTACGGCATACTTTTCCAGCTGCCGCAGGCCCGGAGTAGTTTTCCGGGTGTCCACCACCCGGGTGTCATAAGGTTTTGCCAGGTCCGCCAGTTTCTTCGTCTGGGTAGCCACACCGCTCATATGCTGCAGCAGATTCAGGGCCAGCCGTTCTCCCGTGAGGATGCTGCGGGCGCAGCCTTTGATTTCTGCAATCTTCGTACCATATTCCAGCTGATCCCCATCCTTGACCAGGGCAGTGAATTCCAGACTGGGATCCAGCAGTTCGAATACCCGCCGGGCTACCTCCACCCCGCACAGGATGCCTGTATCTTTGGAATGGATCAGGCCGACAGTCACTGCATCCTCCGGAATCAGAGCTTCACTGGTCAAGTCGCCGGTGCCGATGTCCTCTTCCAGCCAGCGGCGCAGGCTGTCGTCCAAGGCAAAGTTACGCATGAGCCACGCCTCCTTCCTTTTCTTCCACAGAATGATGCCGCCAGCATTCCCGGGGTTTCGGGAAGTCCAGGCGGTAATGGGCGCCCCGGCTCTCTTCCCGCTGCAGGGCAGCCCCTGCGATGAGCCAGGACACCAGCAGCTGGGATTTCAGATCCAGCAGCTCGTAGGTCACAGCCGTCTCTTTCTCATAGTCCGCTATCTTCCTGGCCAGAGCATTTTGGGCATCCAGAATGTCTTCCTTGTCACGGGCAATGCCCAGCTGCCGGCTCATCCGTTCCTGGGCTGCAGTACGGTCTTTCGCCCACTGGTCCGGGGCAGACGTGCATCCTGCCAGATCAGAGCGCCATTCCAGACCCTCGCCCACTTCCGGTTTCCGTTCGTTGCAGATGGCCTGCGCCGTACGGCGGCCAAATACCAGCCCTTCCAGCAGAGAATTGCTGGCCAGCCTGTTGGCACCCTGCAGTCCGGTACAGGCTGCTTCACCACAGGCATAAAGATGATTGATGTTCGTATGGCCCCAGGCATCGGTACGGATACCGCCCATCATATAATGGGCTGCCGGAGCGATGGGGATCCGCTGGGTTTTCATATCCACCCCGTAATCCTTCAAGGTTTCATAGATCATGGGGAATTTATGTTCCACATCATCGATGACCGTAGCATCCAGGAACACATGGTCACTGCCGCAGCGCTTCATTTCCGTGGCAATGGCCCGGGCCACTACATCCCGGGGAGCCAGCTCCTTCATAGGATGGTATTGAGGCATGAACCGTTCACCCTTCGTATTGTACAGCAGGGCACCGGCTCCCCGTACGGCCTCGGAAACCAGGAAGCTGGGATGGCCGGGAATAGCGAGAGCCGTAGGATGGAACTGGACGAATTCCATGTCCATCAGTTCCGCACCTGCCCGATAAGCCAGGGCAATGCCGCTGCCCGTAGCCCCTTCCGGATTGGTAGTATGGGCAAACAGCCTTCCCACTCCGCCAGTAGCGATCACCACATCATTGGCTTGCAGATGGACCATTTTCCCATCATGGAGAGCCATAGCCCCGTAGCAGGTATCATCTTTCACCAGCAGGTCCGTCACGTAGCAGTGTTCCAGCGATTTGATCCGGGATTCTCTGCTGGTGATCTCCCGCAGAGCACGGGACACTTCAGCCCCGGTACTGTCCCCGTTGGCGTGGACGATCCGGTTCCGGCTGTGACAGCCTTCCCTTCCCAGAGCCAGGGTACCGTCCGGATTCCTGTCGAACTGTGCACCATGATGCAGCAGATCCAGCACCGCCTTGGGTCCTTCGGTGACCACGATTTCCGCCATGGTCTCATCTGTCAGCCCGGCACCAGCCACCAGGGTATCATGGAAATGCAGCCGGGGATCGTCATCATGGCCCAGTGCTGCCGCAATGCCGCCCTGGGCCTTGGCTGTATTGCTGTCCGCCAGTTTGTCCCGAACCACCACCAGCACCTGACGTCCGGCTTCCGCCGCCGACCAGGCCGCCTGCAGTCCGGCTGCTCCGGACCCGATCACCAGCACATCAGTAGTAATGCAGGGTGCCGTTTTCGTATCAAAAGAAGTCCAATAAGTTTCCATAGGGAAACGCCTCCGTTATGTATAGGTTCATCGTTCATAGTAAGCAGTATCGTATCCCCGTCCCTTTCAAGAAAGGATCAAGATAGTCCTTACTTCACTGCCAGCATCCGTTCCAGTGCCACCCTGGCTTTTTCAGCGGTGGGTTCAGGGACCACCACCCTGGGTTCCAGGGTCTCCAGGGCCCGTTTCACCTTCTCCAAGGTCGTCTTTTTCATATTGGGGCACAGCATATCCCCAGCCATATAAAACTTCTTGTGCGGACACTTCCAGGCCAGCTGGGTCAGTACCCCGCATTCCGTGGCGATAATGAATTCCTGACAGTCGCTCTGCTCTGCGTACTTCACAATACCCGTAGTGCTGCCCACATAATCCGCCAGTGCCCGTACCTGGGGCCGGCATTCCGGATGCATCAGTACCAGCGCATCAGGGTGAGCTTTCTTCGCTGCCCTGACCTCTTCCGCCGTCAGGTTGAAATGGGTGGGACAGGCGCTCTGCCAGGGAATGATGCGGGCATCGGTCTTTTCTGCGGTAAAGGAGGCCAGATCCTGGTCAGGTACGAACAGCAGTTCCTGGTCTTTGGGCAGACTCTCCACCACTTTCACTGCGTTGGAGCTGGTACAGCAGATTTCACTGAGTGCCTTCACGCTGGCCGGAGTATTGACATAGGAAACCACTTTGTATTCCGGATGCTTGGCCAGCACTGCCTTTACCTTGCTTTCCAGGGTATCGTCGAACATCCGGCAGGTGGCATCGGGCGCTGGCAGCAGGGTAATCTTGTCCGGTGACAGGATATTGGCCGTTTCTGCCATGAACCGGACTCCACAGAACACGATGACGTCTGCATCGGTCTTGGCCGCCTCCTGGCTGAGGCCGAAGGAATCGCCGCAATAATCGGCGATTTCCTGGATTTCTTCCGGCTGGTATACGTGGGCCAGGATCACCGCGTTCCGTTCTTTTTTCAGCCGGGCAATGGCATCATACATGTCTTCCATGGATCAGGTCTCCTTTGGAGGGGGCCGCAGGGCAGCCCCAAAGTTTTGTTGTATACATTATACACGATTTTGCTTTTATTGTCATGTCAGCAGATGGCAATAGATAATACAATGACTCCATTGTAGACCGTTTTGGGAAATTGTGCAACAAAAAAGAGCGGCCCGCTCAGCAGGTCGCTCTTTCGAAATTGTTTTTTATTCCACAGTAACACTTTTTGCCAGGTTCCGGGGTTTATCCACATCACACCCTCTGGCCAGGGCTGCATAGTAAGCCAGCAGCTGCAGAGGAATCACCGCCAGGATCGGAGCCAGGTCTTCATCGGCCCTCGGTATGATGATCACACTGTCCGCATGCTTGGCCAGCTCGGTATCTCCTTCCATGCCGATACCGATGACGATGGCGCCACGGCTCTTTACTTCCACCAGGTTGCTGATGGTCTTGTCATAGATATTGCTCTGCGTGGCCAGGACAATGACCGGCACCCCTTCCGTAATCAGAGCCAGGGTCCCGTGCTTCAACTCACCCGCCGCATAGGCTTCTGCATGGATATAGGATATTTCCTTCAATTTCAGGGCACCTTCCAGAGCCACGGCATAGTCCAGGCTCCGGCCCAGGAAGAATGCATCTTCCCGATTGGCATAATTGTTGGCGTATACTTTGATCTGGTCCACATGGTCCAGGATGTCATGCATCCGTTCCGGCACTTCCAGTACGGCCTGGATCAGTGCATGCAGCCGTTCATCACTGAGTTTGCCCACCAGATGAGAAATATACATGGAAAGCAGCAGCATGATGATCAGCTGGGTAGTATAGGCCTTTGTGGAAGCCACGGCAATTTCCGGGCCCGCATAGGTGTAGACCACCTGATCGGCTTCCCGGGCAATAGAGGATCCCACCACGTTGGTCACGGCCATGGTCCGGGCACCCCGCCGTTTGGCTTCCTTCAGAGCTTCCAGGGTATCACTGGTCTCACCGCTCTGGCTGACCACGATGCACATGCAGTGTTCGTCAATGATCGGATCCCGATACCGGAATTCGCTGGCGATGTCCACTTCCACCGGGATCCGGGCCATTTTTTCAATGTAGTACTTGCCCACGATGCCCGCATGATAGGCAGTCCCACAGGCCACGATGAAAATTTTCTTCAGATCCTTAAAAGTTTCCGCAGTCCAATTCAGTTCATCAAAAGTCACTTTGTCGCTGTCCTTGCTCACCCGGCCACGCAGGGTATCCCGGACAGCTTTGGGCTGTTCATAGATTTCCTTCAGCATGAAGTGTTCGAAACCGCCCTTTTCAGCAGCTTCAGCGTTCCAGTTTACCCGGAACACTTCCTTGTTGATCTTCCTGCCATTCAGATCCTTCACGACCACCTTGTCTGCTTCCACAATGGCCATTTCCCCATCGCTGAGGATATAGGTGTCCCGCGTCTTATTGATGATGGCCGGGATATCGGAGGCAATATAGTTTTCACCTTTGCCCAGGCCGATGACCAGCGGGTTGTTCTTTTTGGCGCAGATCAGTTTGCTGGGATCCTTGGCACACAGGAACACCAGGGAATAGGATCCCTGAATGGTATGCAGCACCTTGCGGACTGTGCTTTCAAAATCCCCGTTCCACAGATCGGCCATCAGATGGGGTACGATTTCCGTATCCGTATCAGACAGGAAATGGTGGCCTTTCTTCAGCAGATCCTGTTTCAACGGCATGTAATTTTCGATAATCCCGTTGTGGACTACGGCAAAGGTACCGCTTTCGTCCATATGGGGATGGGCATTGATATCGCTGGGTTTCCCGTGAGTGGCCCAGCGGGTATGGCCAATGCCGAGGGTACCCACCGGTTCACGTCCTACGATTTTCTGCCGCAGGGCATCCAGACGGCCCACGCATTTTTCCACGTTGATCTTGCCGTCATTGTAAACGGCGATACCCGCAGAATCGTATCCTCTATATTCCAGTTTGCTCAGCCCTTCCATTAAAAATGGCGTAGCCTGATGTCGTCCAATGTAACCAACAATACCGCACATAGTGTATATCTTCCTCCTGATGTGTTTGTAGTTACCGTCTGCCGCGGTTCCTTCTGTATGCCCCCGTTGCCGGAAGGTTTTGTAGAACCGTTTACGGTCTGCAGCTTACCGAGAGGCATCCGCTGACGTTTCGATGAACCTCTTCCTCGTCGGCCGGAACCGCGTTCCGGCACCTGCGCTCAAAGATATGCAATGATCCCGTCCCCGTTCCCCCCTCAAAGAACAGGCGGCCAGCCAGAGCGGTATCCCCGGCTGACATGTCACTACAGATACTTTATCATACACTAAATGGCACAGAATGGCAAGAGCAGGCACAACAGGCATTCCATGCAAAAAAGCCGAAGGCGATTTTTCACCTTCGGCTGGTATCCAGTGCCTGCTGACCAGGAATAAGATGATTGCGTTGCAGCGATTCCCCTCATTCTCCAAACGGAAACCCGAACAGCTGGAACTGAGGTCTTCCGTATAAATAGCTGGTATCATTCAGGTCGAACACCGCATGCTCGCCCCACTTGTTCACCCCCAGCACCGTCATGGACGCCGGACGGATATCAAAAGAAATCTTCTTGTCCGCCACTTCCTCGATGCTGAGCCCCAGCCAGTCGAACAGCATGTTCTGGATAGTCCCCTTATGGGATACGATGATCAAGTCTCCCTGCTGATGTTCCACCAGCTTCCGGAACCCTTCCACCGTCCGTTCGTAGAAACTGCGCCGGGTCTCACCCCCGTCGTAGTTGATGTGATCCAGCTCCCGGCCAGTCACCGGCGGATGGTAGAATGCCCTGGCTTCCTTTTTGGACAGCCCCGCTGCCCGGCCGTTGTTCTTCTCCCGCAAAAAAGGAAAGCATTCCACCGGCCCGGCCTGGAGCTTCTCAGCAATGATCTGAGCCCCGGTACGGGCTCGCTGCAGATCACTGGCCACCACTTTCGGTGCTGGATGGCCGGCAAAATCCCTTGCCAGGCATTCCGCCAGTTCGGCAAACTGAGAAAGTCCCTTTTCAGTCAGGGCTGAATCCGTCCAGCCCCCGGTCAGTTCATGGATATGATGATCAGCTTCCCCATGTCGGATCAGTAGTATCATGATGGTTTTCTCCATTGGCTAGTGCCTAGTGACAGGGTGTGAAAATGATTTTCACATCTCTAAATATACCGTTTCAATGTAATCGCGTACCGCCCTTTTTTCGTAGTACCGCGCACTTCGGCCAGCTCCACTCTCCCCCGGCTGCGGAAGGAAATTACATCCCCCTCTTTTACCGTCTGGGACGGGCTCTTTGCGTCCTGCCAGTTCAGCTTTACGTTCTGTCCTTTAATCTCATCCGCCATACGGCTGCGGCTGACACCGTACCCGCTGGCTGCCACCGCATCCAGCCGCAGGGCTGCCACCGTGGCACTGATCAATTTGATTTTCTGTTCTTTCTCCTTCAGCTCGCTGAGAGGGATCTCTTTCACTTCCACCGTAGCCGCACCGATCTTGGTCAGGTTGCTGAGCACGTAATCCACCATAGGAGTATCCACCACAATCTGGGCTCCCTCATCGATGAACACGATGTCGCCCAGGATCTCCCGTTTGCAGCCCAGTCCCATAAAGGCCCCCAGCACATCCCGGTGGCCGATTTCATAGTACCGTTTATCCCACAAGATCTCCAGGGCTGTAATGGCAAAATCCGGCTGGCCGTAGAAGTCTTCGCTGACGAAAGCAGCCTTCTGCCGCTCCGCATTGTGGAACCCCCCGTTCAGCTCATACCGTACCTGGGGAAAGTTGGCGGCCACGATTTCCGCCACGTTCTGGCCGTGGGGGTCAAGGAACCCCGTCACTTTGAACCGGCGGCTCTTCCGGGCCCCGTCAGCCAGGTCCAGCAGCTGGGCAGCCAGCTCTTCGTCGCCGCTGGCCTTGAAATAGCGTAATACTGTCTCCCGTTGTTGTTGGTTGTTTGCCATATTATTTCTTCAATGCGGCACTCCGGTCCAGAACGGCCTGTACCGCATCGTAAAACGCTCCTCTCACTGCATGGTTTTCCAGGGCTTTGATCCCTGCAATCGTCGTGCCGCCGGGACTGGTCACCTGATCCCGCAGCTGGGCCGGATGCAGCCCGGTTTTCAATGCCATCATTCCGCTGCCCGCCATGGTCTGAGCCGCCAGTTTAATGGCCATTGCCCGGGGCAGCCCTGCCATCACGCCGGCATCGGCCAGTGCATCGATGACCACGAACATATAGCCGGGGCCGCAGCCGCTGATGGCCGTAATGGCTTCCATGGCCTTTTCGTCCACCCGTACGGTTTCGCCGCAGCTGTTGAAGATGGCTTCTGCCACCTCCATGAAATCTTCATTCACCTGGTCATCACCGGTCAGGGCCGTCATTCCCATCCCCACAGCCAGCGGAGTATTGGGCATGGTGCGGATTACCGGATGACCCGGCACCAGGTCATGCAGCATGGCCAGATCGTAGCTCCCCATAATGGACAGGATCCGGACTTTGGCCGGCAGAGCCCCCACCAGTTCTTTCGTCACAGCTGCCCTGGCCATCTGCGGTTTCACCGCCAGGATCACCAGATCGGCGTCCTTTACAGCTTCTTTGTTGTCGCCGGTTACAGCAATATCATAGGTATCCTTCAGATAAGCCTGCCGTTTGGCTGTAGGCACTGCAGCGGTCACCTGTTCCTTCGTCACCAGGTTTCCGTTCAGGATGCCCTTCAAAATGGCTTCCCCCATGGCCCCACAGCCAATGAACGTGATTTTCATATCATTTAACGCTGCCATGGATCATTACTCCCTTCCGAACCGAAATTGGTATTTTCCGTATCGATATCCACATTAGGTGGAGCGCACACCAGCAAGTTCCGTCCGATTTTCCGCAACGTGCCGTCCAGAGCATAAATGGTACCGCTGATGAAGTCGATGATCCGTTTGCGCACATCTGCGTCAGTATCTTCGAAGTTGATGACCACAGGCTGGTTCTTGCACAGATAATCGGCCATCTTCTGGCTGTCGTTGAAGTCAATGGGCTCGATGACCACTACGCTGACCGGATTCCGGTTCACCGGCATGGAAAGTACCTTGTCCCCGCTGCGGGTGGTGCTGCGCGGTTCCTCGGTTTCACGTCCATAATCCCTGCTGTAGTCCTTGCCGTAATCCTTGTCGAACACCTTGTCATAGGGTTTTTCGTAGGATTTTTCATAGGGCTTGTCGCCGGCTGTTTCGTTATCCTTTTCGAAGCTCTTTTCCCGCCAGCTGGAACCGCTGCCGAACATGGGAACCACCTTGCTGTCGTCTTCCTGTTCAGGACCATTTTCCACCGATTCTTCTTCCCGGTTGTTCCCGGAATACAGGCCGAAATAAGACAGGAATTTCTTGAATGCGTTTTTCATGTTTTCCACCATTTCTTTTTAAAATTTCAGGGAGTAGTCCCGGGCTCCGAACAGGGCGGACCCTACCCGCACCTCGTTGGCTCCTTCTTCCACAGCAATCCAGTAATCGTGGGTCATGCCCATGGAGAGGATGTCCACAGCATCACTTTTCAGAACATCCTTCAGATATACAAAGTCTTGATATCCGGCAGCGAACACGGGACGGGTCTCTTCCACATGGTCCGTAGCCTGTGCAATCACCATCACGCCCCGCACCCGGATATGGGGATACTTCTTCAGTTCCGGGATGGCTGCCCGGAAGTCATCCGGAGCAAAGCCGCTTTTCTGCACTTCGCCGGCTTCATTGATCTGCAGCAGCACATCCTGTACCTTTTCCAGTTCGGCTGCGGCCTTTTCCAGGTGGGCCAGGATTTTCAGGCTATCCACACTTTCAATCATGGCAAAGTGTTCGACCGCGTGTTTGGCCTTATTGGTCTGCAAGTGACCGATCAGATGCCAATTACCACCGGGCGGCAGCACAGCCTGTTTGTGCATGGCTTCCTGCACCCGGTTTTCACCGATTTCCGTCAGACCACAAGCCAGGGTATCGGTAACTACAGAAGCCGGGTGATTCTTGGTCACAGCCAGGATAGTCACCTGATCACCGGTAATCTTAGATCCGGTCCGTTTGGCCAGAGCCTCCTTGATTTTGGCTTGTACCGCTGCAATATTGTCTTGTAACATGGGAAACCCCATCTCCTTCATGATTTTCTCCATAAAATTGCCGCCAGGCGGCCCGTTTTGCCTTTTTCCCTGCGGTAGGAAAAATATTCCTCGTTGTGGCAGCAGGTACATATCTCTGCTACATTGATGTTCTCCGGTTTCACACCTGCTTCCACCAGCTGCCGCCGGTTCAGCTCCCACAGATCCAGCAGGTAATGTCCTGTGCCATGGGGTGCAAAACATCCTTCGAACCCCCTGGCCTGTTCCCGTACTTTCTCATCCACTTCGTAGCAACAAGGCCCGATGCTGGGCCCGATACCTGCTACAATAGCTTCCGGCCTTGTGCCGTACCAGTCATGCATGGCCTTCACACCCTTCTGGGCGATGCGGCCCACACTGCCCCGCCAGCCCGCATGGAGCACAGTAATAGCGCTGCTTTGGGTATCCACCAGCAGTACTGGCGTGCAGTCTGCGTAGAACAGCATCAGGGGCAGATCCTTGCAGTCCGTCAGCAGACCATCGGTATCCGGAAGCGTCGTTCCCAGCTCCAGGGCACCCCGGCCGGCTTCTGCCTCCGTGACTCTGGCCAATACCGTACCATGCACCTGGGCGCAGGTGGCCGTCCGGGCAAGGACAAACCCCATAGCGCTGGCAGCTTTCTGCCGGTTGCGCACCACCTTTTCCGGGTTGTCCCCCACATGAAGGGCCATATCCAGGCCACCGGCCGCAAGGTCGCTTTCCCCGCCGATCCGGCAGGTAAAGCCATGCCCCACTCCCAGGGCTGACCAGGCAGGGAAACAGCCCCACCGGATTCCGTCTTTTTCAGTAAAAGCAAATCCCGCCATTTCCCTTTCACTCCTTTTTCATGATGAGTCGTCAGCAGATTGTAATTGGTAAAGGATATCATTTCCTGTACCAGCTGCTTTTTCCCCACTCACAGTAACTTTTATTTTACTGTTTTTTCTCCTGTTTGTAAACGTAATCGTTGCTTTACTTCAATACGCTTTCCATGCGACCGATCATGGTTTCCAGGACCTTTAGGCGGGCAAACAATTTATTGTTGGCCTCCACCACCGTCCAGGGGGCCTCCCTGGTATCCGTGCGATACAGCATCTCGTCCACCGCATCCACGTACTGATCCCATTTAGAGCGGTTCCGCCAGTCTTCCGCCGTAATCTTCCAGGTCTTGCTGGGGTCACTTTCCCGGGCCTGGAACCGTTTCAGCTGTTCTTCGCTGCTGATCTGCATCCAGAACTTCTGGACGATGATCCCCTGTTTCACCCACTGGTGCTCCATATCATTGATTTCCTCATAGGCCCGGCGCCATTCACTGATTTTGGCAAATCCCTCGATGCGCTCTACCAGGACCCGGCCATACCATGTGCGGTCGAAAATGGCGATTTCACCGGGGCAGGGCACCTTGGTCCAGAACCGCCACAGGTAATGGAACTGCTTTTCCCATTCGTTGGGGGCACTCACCGGATTCACCCGGTACCCCAGGGGATCAAGGGATTCGGACAGCCGCTTGATGGCACCGCCCTTTCCCCCCGCATCCTGCCCCTCAAAGGCAATGATGGTGCTGATTTTCCGTTTGGCCAGCTCATACTGCAGCTCGCCCAGCCGTTTCTGGTATTTTTTCAGTTTCTTTTCGTATTCTTCCTGATCCATGGGCTGATCCGGATTGTACCGGCTCAGGATATTGGGAACACTCAGATCCTTCACCGGACCTTTTTCCGGATCCACCGGGCGCTTTTTATCCTTCAAGGCTTCCTCCAGGGCCGTAATCAGCACCCGGAATACCGCTTCGATGCCCGTGCGCTTATCCTCCATGGGGACCACATGCCAGGGGGCGGCATCAGTATTGGTAGCTGCCAGCATTCTTTCGTACACATCCCGATAGGCGCCATAGTCGATACCCTCGATGCCCGCCGGAGCCAATTTCTCCCAGCGGCTGCCCAGAGCCTCCCTGCCCTTATCCAGATTTTCCCGCTGCTGCTTTTTGGAAATGTGGGTAAAAATCTTGACGACCACATAACCTCCCTGCGTCAGCTCCCGCTCGAAGTTGTTGATTTCTTCAAAGCTGATGTGGTACCATTCCGAAGCCTCATCCGGATCTCCTACCGCATGTTCATTCCGCAGGAAGTACCAGGCCCGGTGATGGATGCAAATCTGGCCCGCTGGCGGCAGCTCTTTCCAGAATTGCAGGAAAAATGGACTTTCCTTCTGCTTCTCTGTGGTCTTGGAAGCAGAATACACCCGAAAGCCACGCGGGTCCAGGGCATGGATTACCTTGCTGATCAGCTGGCTGCGCCAGGAAGCCCGGAACCCTTCGAACAGGATGATCACCGGAATCCCGGCATCCCGGATGGAACGCTGCAGAAACCCCAGACGGTTTTCCTCCTCACCGATTCTTTGATTATATTCTTCTTTGGAAAGCTTTGTTTTCAAGTCGATTTTATCTAACACAGGGTCCCCTTCTTTCCAATTGATTGCTGTATCCTCATTATAGCACAAAAAAGGCACCGCTTTTGTGCGGTGCCTTGTGAAGGATCAGACTTATTTAATCTGGTTCGGGCATTCTTTGCCTTCGGACAGTTCCTTCAGGTTCTGATAGGAGATTTCCACCATGTTCTTAACGGCTTCGTCAGTGTAAGAACCCAGATGCGGAGTGATCAGCACTCTCGGATACAGGTCAACCAGTTTTTCGAACAGCGGGTTGGACAGTTTTTGTCCTTGCAGATCTTTGCCGAACAGTTCAGCTTCGCCGTCGATAACATCGCAGCCGTAACCGCCCAGTTTGCCGCTTTCCACAGCTTCGATGACAGCAGCGGTATCAGCCAGCTGGCCACGAGCACAGTTCACCAGGATGGCCCCGTCTTTCATCTTGTTCAGGAATTCTTTCGTAACCACAGCGCCGTTTTCTTTGATGTACGGAGCATGGATGGTGATGATATCGGATTTTGCCAGCAGTTCATCCAGGGAAACCTGGGTGCAGTAGTCTTCGATCCCTTTGATCTGGAATACATCTTCGCCAACTACAGTAGCGCCCATGCCATGGAAGATCTGAGCAGCCACACGGCCGATACGGCCCAGGCCAACAACACCCACGGTGCAATTCCGGACTTCTTTGGAGAACATGAAGGCATCGACTTTGAAGTTTTTCTTAGCGGTGCGGCTGGTGGTGTAAGCGGTATGACGCAGCAGCATCATTGCCTGGGTTACAGCCAGTTCAGCGATGGCGTTAGGGGAATAACGGGGAACGAAAGCCATGGGGAAGCCCAGTTGTTTGGCATATTCCTTATCGATATGATCCGTGCCGGCAGTACGGGTCAGAATGTATTTCACACCCAGTTCCTTGTAAATGTCCAGGTTTTGTTTGTTGGCAAAGCAGTTGCCGCGCAGGATCACTGCATCAAAACCCTTAGCCATTTCAGCGGTTTCTTTCGTATTCAGATAATCAGGAACGCATTTGATTTCGTAGCCAAATTCTTTGTTGCAAGCTTCGAAAATCGGCAGTTCAACATCTCTAACACCATAACATAAAACCTTCATACCAATACCTCCTATAAATGGGAAACGCAATTTGGGCAAGCCAAAACCCAGCCACACCCGTTATCTTTATTGTAGCATGGAAAAGGAAATTTTCCAATGTTTTTCGTATTTTGTATACAAATTGCGTGAAAATTTTAAAAAGCGCCGCGAAGCATCCCGCAGCGCTTTTCTTTGGCTCACAGTCCAGATTCTTTTTTCCACAGCCCATGCAGGTTGCAATAGGCGTAAGCAGCTTCTACTTCATCGCCGTCCACCAGGGCGAACTCTGCTTTCGGAGCATCTCCCGGCTGCAGTTCTTTTCTCTGGTTCCCCTGTTTGGTATGCAGGCTGATCCATTCAATATAATGGGCTGCCAGCATGGGATGCAGCACGGAACTTACGGTCACGGTAACCAGGTTCCCCTTTACTTCAATCACAGGAATGTGTTTTTCCTGAGCGGCGTCCGTGGTATTGGGAACCAGTTCTTCCATCTTCTGGCCGCAGCACATTACCGGTACGCCGGTTTCCTTTACAACAGCAATGATCTTCCCACAATGAGCGCATTTGTAGAATTTCTGTTCCATAAAGAGCCCTCCTCGCAGTACAAAAATAAAGGTTGTCAGGTAATCAGGTTTGCGTTTAATTTACAGAATAATCATACCATATTTCCGTAACAGAAGAAAGTCCTATTCCACGTGGAACTTGTATACCCGTTCCCGCAGGGGTGCTGCCAGGTTCTTGCCGTACAGGGCCTTCAGCTGGTAATCCCCGGGCTTGTGGAAGCTGGCGAACAGGATGGTTACCCCGGGAGAACCGGCTGCCCCGGTGGGATTCTGCATGGGCAGGGTAAAGGAATGCCCCAGATTCACGAAACCTTCCTGACTGCTCTGGTCGGTCAGGACCCACTGGTTTCCGCTGGTGGGGTTGGCTTCCATGTACAGGGCCACCAGCTCTCCGGCCTTCAAAGGCAAGGTCATCCCTTCGGCAGAAGCGTCCAGTTTGTAGCTGGTCAGCAGCCGGGCCCCTTCGGCCACATTCAGGGCCTTCAGGATCTGGGTATAAGGGATCAACGTGTCATAGGGGCCATCCTGGGTGCTGGCGATCCGCACTCCGTTTTCGGCAAACACATACGATTTGCCCTGGAGTTTTTTCGCATATTCGGCGCTGTTAATATAGAACAGGTCTTTATCCTCTACCAGATTGCCGTCAGTGGTGTCCAGGTTCATTCCGGCATAGACGGTCCGGTTGCCCTGGGCCTTCAGGATCACACTGAACATGGAAGGTCGATTCACGGTCACTTCATAGCTCAGGACAGCCTGACCTCCGGCAGCCTTGCCCAGAGCGTTGGCCTTTTCCTTGATCAGATGGTTCAGGTTATTCTGCTGGTAGGCTTCCTTCAGACCGTCCGCAAAGGGAACTACACCGGAAGCCTTGCCGCTGCTGTAGCTTTCCGAAAGCAGCGTCGTATGGCCAAAAGCAAAGGCCGAAAGAGGCAGCGACAAAGAAAGCCCCAGAGTCAAAGCGGCAAAAGATTTTTTCAGATGCATGGGCTGTTTCCTCCTTTTTACTTTTTTATCATACCACAGATAAATGGAGAAAGTGTGAAAAAGGCTATTTCCATGCCGTCACGAACTCTTCCAGCACTTTGCCGTCGGGCAGGAATTCCGCTCCTTCTTCCACCGTGACCCTGCCTCTGGCGGCCAGGATACCTCTGACTCTGCATCCGGCCATAAGACGCATATCGCCGCCAGAATACAGGTACACCTTGTCCAGCCTGGCTCCGGGGCATACGGTCATATCTCCCTGGTTCAAAATCCGGAAATCTCCCTGCACACGGCTGCCCCGCTGAAAGGTTACAGGCCCGCTGACCACCAGAATGCCCCGACCGGTCATCTTCTTTTCCAGCTGCCACCCGGTGCGGCCTTTACAGAACTCCCCACTCAGAGGCATCGCCAGCCGGCGGGATTGCGGCAGCTCACAGGGGGCATCTTGGTACAGCTGGTTCCAGTCTACGGTCAGAGTACGAGAAGCCCGCCCATTCTCATAGATTCCCATGGGCAGAAAAGGCAGTTTCTCCTTTACCCCGGGCATTGTCACTGCCAATCTTTCCCCGATGAGCAGGGGCCAGTTTTCCGGGTCCAGCAACTGCAAGCGTTCCCGGTGGATCAGTTCCTTTTTCTCCCCCTTCAAAGCCACGGAAACCGGTGGGCAGTCCGGCCGGAACCGGAAAGCTGGCAGAGTTCTTGTTTCTCCGGGTTTCAGCAGCGGTTCCCCCGTCCGCACCTGCTCCAGGCTCCACAAAAGTTCTGCCCACTGCCGTGCCTCCTGCCGCAGAGTCTGGGCCTCCAGTTCCTGTCCGGCAGTCCTGACCAGTACCAGCGTGAGCCCTGAGGCCAGCAGCAGGCACACCAGCACGACCAGGCTCACCAGTCCCGGCTCTTTTTTACGCTCCATAACGATACACCTTGTCCAATTCCGTTTCCTGGCCCGTCTGCCGATACCGCAGTCCCAAATGCCAGTGGATCCGTTTCCCCGGCAGAGCTTCCACGGAAAACCCGGTCACTTCTATATGGGGCGATGTCAGAGGATTGACCCCCTTCTGCCGGCTTTCCTGGTTCCAGGTGCCCTTGTACAGAGCAGGGACATGGGCAGTAGACGACATGGCCACGAAGAAGGTCCATTGAGCCTGGGTATATCGATGATAACATTCCAGCTCCACCCCGTGCTTTCCCTCCACCACCCTGGCCTGAGAAACAGAGGACAACAGTGCCGCCTCCAGCCGGGTGTGCAGATCCCGCTGGCTCCGCTGCAGTTCCCTGCGTCCCTGGATCCGTTGAAAAGAAAGAGCCATACTGGGAAGCGCTTTCACCAAACTGCCGGCCACCGCCAGCACCAGGAATAGTGCCAGAACGCCTTCCGCCATCAGGAATCCCCTAGCTTTTTTCATAGCCTGCTCCACAGCCCACCAGGTGATCCTTCCAATAGAGCCGCACCTGCCGCAGCTGCACCCCTGGAATTCCAGATACCGGCTGGATTTCCACCTCCACCCGATAGTCCGCGTCCAGGTCCGCCGCACTGTGCTCGCCCCGCAGCAGTTCCAGAGACAGTTCCTGGGCCTCCTCCCGTTTCTGCTGCCAGTGATCCAGCCGCAGCGCCTGCTGCCAGCCCACCAGCGCCACCAGCACTCCCATACCCAGAGGCAGAGACGCCAGCAGCCCGTCCAGCAGAAAGAATCCTCCGCTCTTCCTATTCATAGACCATCCTCCCCTGCACCGGCTGGAATTGGATCATTTTGGAACGAAATCCATCCCGCCGGTCCCGCAGCCGGATACAGAAAGATTTCTCCACACCGCCGTTGGAAGTAAAAGCTCCGCCATGGCCTTCCAGAGCAAAATTCTCCAGCCCCAGCCGGGGCAGATCCAACACATTCTTATGGTACAAATCCCGCCAGGCGTAGGCACGGGCCCCTTCATCCACTACAATGAACTGCAAATGGTGACCCGTGAGGAATAAGTTCCGCTGCTGCAGAGCCGACAGGGTATCCGCCGTGGTCTGGGTGGCCAGGTCCAGCTGGCTCCGCCGGGCAAGACTCTCCAGCTGGAACAGGGCAGGGCCCGCCAGAAGGAGCCCCGTCAGCCACAATCCCAACTCAAGAAGCAGTTCCAGCAGCAAATACCCGGATGTCTTCCGCCGTCTCATGCCCCTTCCCCGCTTTTCGTAGTCCCCAGTTCGTTGCTCTTTACAGTCCGTCCATCAGAGAGCTTGCCCTGGAATACGATTTCCCCTCCTTCACCGGCACCTTCCAGTTCGATGTCCTGATATTCCCGGTCGGGTACATACTTGCCTTTCCGCAATGTGTCGATGTCTGCCGGCGCCTTGCCCGTTTCCAGCTGGTACATTTTAGCTCCGCTTTCCAGCACAGCCAGATTGGAAATGGTCTGGCTGTCCCGTGATTTGTTCATGGCCGTGTTGATGGAAGGCAGCAGTGCCGCAGCCAGCCCACCGATGATGGCCATGACGGCAATGATTTCAATCAGAGTAAAGCCATCAGATTTCTTGTGCTTGTTCCCATGGGAGATCAGATTGGACTTCAGATCGGTTTGCATTTTGTTCTCCTTTCTTTACAGAAACGATACGCCATTCATCAATTCAAATAACGGAGTCAACAGAAAAAGCAGCATTCCCCCGCAGCCCAGGGCCAGGATCAGGAGCAGCGCTGGTTCCAGAAGAGTCCGAAGCTGTTTCAGACGGTTCTGGAAGTCCTGATCCAGAATATGCGCCGCTTCCGTAAGGAGCCCGGAAAGATTTCCGCTTTCCTCCCCCAGGGCCAAGAATTCCACTGTGAGCGGGCTGAAGAGCTGGATACCTTCCCGGGCACAGTGAGAAAAGGGCCGTCCAGCCACTACCTGACGGCTCAGCCTTCTGGCTGTAAGGCGCAGGGGGCCCGCAGGCAGCATCTGAGAAGCCCGGGGCAGAGCATCATCCAGAGCCAGTCCGCCCCGCAGCAGCAGGGACAGCAGCTGCAGATAGCGGATTTCCCAGAACGTCCGGTTCAAACCTGTGATGCCCGGGCAGCGGAGCAGCCAGCGGGAGCGTTGCTGCCAGGCCAGACGGACCAGAGCACACGGGACCAGCAGGCTCACCGGCAGCAGCCAGGGTAGACGATGCAGCAGGCGGCTCAGGTCCAGAGCCCAGCGCAGACCGATGCTCATGGGCACTTTTAGAGAGTCATACAGATCCCCGAACAAAGGCAGGATGCTCCAGAAAAAGTACAGACCCAAGAGACCCGTGATACCCAGCACCAGGGCCGGGTACAGGGCAGCCTGGACCAGGGCCCGCTGATTTTCCCGTTTTTTCTGATAAAATACAGCCAGCTGCTGGAACACCTGGGCCAGCTGCCCGCTCAATTCCCCTCCTTCTGCCAGTACGCAGGCCAGATTTCCCACCTGTTTGCACTGCCGATAAAGGGCCTGGGAAAGAGAGCTTCCCCTGCGCAGCTGAGCAGCGAGCTGGATGCAGACCCGTCCCGTTTCCCCGCCGCATTGCCGTCCCAGCGCCTCCAGAGCCGGCAGCAACGGCAAACCGCCCTGGAGCAGCAGTCCCAGGCGGCGGAATAAAGTTTCCCGCTGCAGCGTAGAAAGTGCCATGGATTTCACCTCCTTTCGTAAGAAATATCCCCTCCCTACCCTAGTTCGCCCCTCAGTCAAAAAATCCTTCCGCCAAAACCGCCAACCGTCATTAAGTGCAAAAAGACCGTCAAGTTTGGTAACAAAAAAAGAGAACGCCCGCAAGCGCTCTCTTTTTCCGCAATCAATTTATGCCAATTCCCGTCTCACCACTTCTGCAATGGCTTCCGTAATATGGTCCAGTTCTACCTGGTTGGGGCCCTGAGCCATGATCCGAATCAAAGGTTCAGTACCGCTGGCTCTCACCAGCACCTGGCCGTCATCGCCCAGTTCTTCCGTGTACCGGCGGACCACATCAGCGATGGCCGTATTTTCCTGCCAGCCGTTCTTGTCCTTCACCCGCACATTCAACAGAGTCTGGGGATATTTCACCATCTGGGCCCCCAGCTGGCTCAGTGTCTGGTTATGCCGCACCAGGCTGCTCAGCAGGTTCACTGCCGTCATCATCCCGTCACCCGTACGCACCAGGTCGCCGAAGATAATATGGCCGCTTTGCTCGCCGCCCAGTTTGTAATCGTGCTTCAGCATCTCTTCCAGTACGTAGCGATCGCCCACACTGGTCTTTACCGTACGGCCGCCGTGTTCCTTCATGGCTTTTGCCAGGCCCACGTTGCTCATCACCGTGGTCACCAGTACATTGTCCTTCAGCTTACCGGCCTTCATCAGGTCCAGGGCGCAGATCAGCATGATCTGGTCCCCGTCCAGAGGATCGCCGTTTTCGTCCACAGCCAGCAGCCGATCGGCGTCACCGTCGTTGGCCAGGCCCACATCGGCCCCCATTTCCTTCACTTTGGCCTGCAAGGCTTCCAGATGGGTGGAACCACATCCGTTATTGATGTTGATACCGTTGGGTTCATAAAAAATGGGGATTACATGGGCCCCCAGGGTACGCAGGATGGCTGGAGCAATTTCGCTGTTGGCTCCGTTTGCACAGTCCATGACCACTTTCAGCCCATTCAGCTTCACCGGACAGTTTTCCACGATATGCTGCACGTATTCCATGCCCATATCCGGTTCGTTGATTACGGTGCCCAGGTTGCTGCCGGTCACAGTCTGGGTATAATCCACCGGCTGTTTCACAATGGCTTCGATTTCGTCTTCCACAGCGTCAGGAAGTTTGTATCCAGTACGGGCAAAGAACTTGATTCCGTTATCCTCAAAGGGATTGTGGGAAGCGGAAATCACCACCCCTGCATTGGCTTCCAGTTTTTCTGTCAAATAGGAAACCGCCGGTGTAGGAATGACACCCAGAAGGTGCGCATTGCCCCCTGCACTGCAGATGCCGGCCGCCAGGGCGCTTTCCAGCATGGTGCCCGAAAGCCGGGTATCCCGCCCAATCAGGATTTTGGGTGTCTTTACTTCCCTTCCAAAATACTGGGCCGCTGCCCGCCCCAGTTTATATGCCAGTTCCGCATTCAGTACAGGACCATTGGCGACGCCGCGTACGCCGTCCGTTCCAAACAATCTAGCCATGTGAGCCCTCCAGCTTTACACGTATTTTGCTGCTTATTTTTCGTTTTCTACCTTTCGGCCTGCCATCTCCACCAGCATCTCGCCCGGTGTGATGTTATGGTAAGCCAACAGCACTAAGCAATGATACCATAAATCGCCCATCTCGTAAACAACCTGCTCTGCATCGTTGTTCTTGGATGCCAGGAGGGTCCGGGTAGTCTCGGTACTCAGTTTTTCCAGCAGTTTGTCCTGGCTGGGAGCCGGCAGTAATTTCTGCGCAGCCTTCTGTTTTTCCTGATAGCACTGGATCTGCTTATACAGTTCGTTGATCACCTGGGGCAGCCGGTTATCAGCCACAGGCAGGCTCTCGCCGGAAGCACTGTTCCACAGAGGGTTGAAAAAGCAGGAATAATGGCCCGTATGGCAGGCGGCACCCTTCTGCTCCACCTTCACCAGCAGGGTATCTCCATCGCAGTCGTAAGTAATGCTGTATACCTTCTGGGTATGGCCGCTGGTAGCGCCCTTATTCCACAGTTCCTGCCGACTGCGGCTCCAGAACCAGGTATACCCGGTCTCGATGGTGCGGGCCAGACTTTCGCCGTTCATATAGGCCAGCATCAGAACTTTGTCGTTTCTTACATCCTGCACAATGGCCGGGATCAGGCCCCGGTCATCGAATTTCAATTTGCTTACATCCAGTTTCATAACCGTACGTCCACTCCTTTATTCCGCAAGTATTCCTTCACCTGGCGGATGGAAAACGTTCCATAATGGAATACGGAAGCGGCCAGAGCTGCATCAGCCTTACCGGCCGTGAGCACTTCATAGAAGTCTTCCAGGGAGCCTGCCCCGCCGCTGGCAATCACAGGTACGGATACCGCTTCAGCCACTTTCCGGGTCAGCGGGATATCAAAGCCGTCCTTGGTGCCGTCTGCATCCATACTGGTCAGCAGGATTTCACCTGCTCCCAGGCCCACAGCCTTCCTGATCCACTCCAAGGCATCCAGCCCTGTAGGGGTGTGCCCCCCGTTGATGTATACTTCCCAGGAATCTTCTCCCCGCCGTTTGGCATCCACGGCCAAGACCACACACTGGTTGCCGAAGGCTTCCGCACCCCGGGTAATCAGACCCGGATCTTTGACTGCCGCCGTATTCAGGCTGGTCTTGTCGGCTCCGGCCAAAAGGACCGCACGCATATCTTCAATGGAAGAAATGCCGCCGCCCACAGTCAGGGGCATGAACACTTCTCTTGCAGTCCGTTCGATGGTCTTGACCATGGATTTGCGCTTTTCCAGAGACGCAGTGATGTCCAGGAACACCAGTTCATCGGCCTGTTCCTTTTCGTACAGGCCAGCCAGTTCCACTGGGTCACCTGCATCCCGCAGGCCCACGAAGTTGGTCCCCTTTACCACCCGTCCGTCTTTTACGTCCAAACAGGGTATGATCCGTTTTGCCAACATGGCTCTACGCCTCCTTCGCAATCGCTACAGCCTGGCGAAGGTCAATGGCGCCGGTATATAACGCCTTTCCTATAATACACCCTTCGATGCCGTCTGTTTCTCTTTTTTTCAACATTTTCAAATCTTCCAGGCTGGCCACTCCGCCGCTGGCGGTAACTTTCAGCCCGCTCGCCTTCGCAACGGCCACTGTGGCTTCCACGTTCACGCCGCTGAGCATCCCGTCCCGGGCAATATCCGTGAAGATGATGCGCTGCACCCCGGCGTCGGCCATCTTTTTGGCCAGCTCTTCCGCCTGGATATGGCCGCTGGTTTCCCAGCCTTCCACAGCTACGTCCCCGTTCCTGGCATCGATGCCCGCCACAATGCGGCCCGGATAGGCCCTGCAGGCTTCTCTCACCAAGTCCGGATCCTTCACTGCAGCGGAGCCCAGGATCACCTGTTGCACTCCGGCTGTCAGCAGCCGTTCAATATGGCTCATGCTGCGGATGCCGCCCCCGGCTTCGATGGGGATACCGCCCTGTTCCATAATAGCCCTGATAGCCGCCAGGTTCTGGCTTTCACCGGCCAGAGCTCCGTCCAGGTCCACCACATGGATGGAACTGGCTCCCGCACCGGCCCATTCCCTGGCCATGGCGCCCGGATCCGTGCTGTAGATTGTTTCTTTGGAAAAATCGCCCTTTACCAGGCGGACACAGTTGCCGCCCCGCAGGTCGATGGCAGGATAGATATTCATAGCTTCCACTCCTTAAAGGCTTTCAGCATGGCCAGGCCCGCAAAGCTGGATTTTTCCGGATGGAACTGGAAGCCCTGCACGCTGCCCCGGCCCACACTGGCGGTGATCTTTGCTCCATAATCGCACACAGAGGTGATGATGCCGGGATCTTCCGGCACTGCATGATAGCTGTGGACGAAGTATACATATTTCCCGTCCGCATCCTTCAGGAGCGGGGACGGATTCACCGCAGCAATCCGGTTCCAGCCCATGTGAGGGATCTTGTACGGCGTCACGATTTTCTTCACCTGGCCCTTAAAGAACCCCAGGCCCTTTACACCAGGACTTTCTTCACTGCTTTCAAACAGCAGCTGTTCGCCCAGGCAGATGCCCAGGAAGGGTTTGCCGCTTGCCAGGGCTTCCTGGACAGCTTCCTCCAGCCCCCGAGACCGCATGGTTTCCATACAGTCGCCGAAGGAGCCTACCCCGGGCAGGATCACCCTGGGAGCGTCTTTGATTACCTGGGGATCCGAAGAGACCAGGGGATCGGCTCCGATTTTCAGCAGGCCATTATATACCGAGTGCAGATTGCCCCGGCCGTAGTCGATGATGACGATGGTATCTTTATCCATATCACAGTGCTCCCTTGCTGCTCATCACCCCGTGCACCCGGGGATCCATGGCCACAGCCTGGCTCATGGCCCGGGCCACGCCCTTGAAGATGGCTTCCAGCATATGGTGGGTGTTCTTGCCGTAGGGCACATTGATATGCAGGGTCAGCCCGCAGTTCATGGCCACCGCCCGGAAAAAGTCCTCACCCATTTCCGTGTCGAAATTACCCAGAGTCACCCGGGGAATGATGTCCGCATTCCATACCAGATAGGGCCGGCCGGAAAAGTCCAGAGCGATTTCGGCCAGGGCTTCATCCATGGGCAGCAGAAAACTGCCATACCGATGGATGCCCTTCTTGTCGCCCAGGGCCTGTGCAATGGCCTGCCCCAAAGCGATGCCTACATCTTCCACCGTATGATGACAGTCCACTTCCAGGTCGCCCTTGGCCCGCACCGTCAGATCCATAAAAGAATGGACCGCCAGCAGGGTCAGCATATGATCCAGAAATCCCACGCCGGTGGCGATATCCGCCTTGCCGGTGCCGTCCAAATCCAGCTTCACGCTGATCTGGGTCTCTTTCGTATTCCGTTCGATCTTACCTTCCCGCATAGCCCTATGCCTCCTGTTACTGTACGATTTCTTTGATGGCCCCGATGATCTTGGGATTTTCCTCCGCCGTGCCGATGGAGATCCGCAGACCGCCCGGCAACCGGCTGTTCTGGCTGAAGTCCCGTACCAGTACCCGCTTCTTCAGCAGTTCATGGAACAGGCAACTGCCTGCTGCCCTGGCTTTTTCAGCACTGGGCAGATCCCGGGCACCTGCTTTGTCCGCCAGTTTATCCAGCACCTTCCCTGCCGGCATAGCCAGCAAAAAATTGGTGGCGCTGGGCAGTACCCGAAAGCCCATGGATTCCAGATGTTCCCGCAGATACCGGCGGCCGGTGACCACCATGTCCACCCGTTCCTTCAATACCTCCGGCTTACTGAACAGCAGTTCCGCCGTCAAAATGGAAAAACCATTCACTGTGTAGGGCAGCAATACTTTTTTCAGGATTTTCATCACTGCCGGACTGCCGATGCCGTAACCAATCCGCAGATTGGCCAGTCCGTATGCTTTGGAAAAGGTCCGCAGCACCAGCAAGTTATCCACTTCGTTCACCAGATTCAGAGTGGACAGGGTTTTAGGATCTCCCTCCTCTACCGTAAATTCCATGTAGGCTTCATCCATGATCACCGGGCATTCCACACTCCGGATGATTTTTTCCATCGTCTCATGGCTGTTGTAGTTGCCCGTGGGGTTGTTGGGATTGCAGATAATCAGCAGTGCCGGTTTCTGTTCTCTGGCAAAATCGATGACCACATCCGGATCCACAAAACCATCTGCTGTCAGAGGGAACAGTACCGGTTCGCTGTCCGCCAGGACAGCGTAGGTCTGGTACATGCTGAAACTGGGAGCAGGAGAAGCAATCTTGCGGCCTGGGCCACCGAAAGCATAGCAGGCTTTTTCCAAAAGTTCGCTGGAACCATTGCCCAGCACCACCTGAGCCGGATCGAAACCCAGCGTTTCACCAATGGCGGCGCACAGATCCTCGCCGTGCATGGAAGGGTACCGGTTAAAGGCATGTTCTGCCAGCCGCTGGCCCAGTTCCAGCCGCAGTTCCGGCGTCATGTCCCAGTTGGTTTCGTTGGCATTGACAATGATATCCGCATCGGGTACTGTTTCCACCTGATACTCTTCGATCCGGGCAAGCGTATCCCGCGGTTGTATATTGCTCATGGGGAGATTCCTCCTTATTTTTGTTCTTCTGCCAGCACGACTTTCAGATCTTCCACCAGCTTCTTGATCCTGTCATACTGCATCTTGAAGCTGACCTTATTTGCGATCAACCTGGCCGTACTGGGAAAGACGCTGACAATTTCCTTCAATTTATTTTCCCGCAGTGTCCGGCCCGTCTGCACAATATCCACGATGCTGTCACTGAGCCCTACGATGGGACCCAGTTCGATGGAACCGTTCAGTTTGATGATCTCCATCTGCATGCCCAGCTTGTCGAAAAACGCAGCAGCACAGCGGGGATATTTGGTGGCCACCCGCATATGGGCGTAATCCGTCAGTTCCGGCAGCACCTTGGCTTCCGGCACCGCCATCATCAGGTGGCAGCCCCCGTACCCCATATCCAGCAGCTCGTAGATATCTTTCTGTTCCTCATTCAGCACATCCTTGCCGATAATCCCGATATCGGCGGCGCCATATTCCACATAGGTAGGCAAATCCACCGTTTTTACAATCAGGAACTTTACTTTCGTTTCTTCATTGGTAATGACCAGTTTCCGGGAATCTTCCACCACATTTTCCGCAGAGTAGCCTACTTTGGCCAGGAGCTCCACGCTTTTTGCAAACAGTTTCCCTTTGGGCAGGGCAATCGTTAAATAATCCATTGTATCGTCTCTCCTATCCTACATAGGCTACAGCTTCGCACCGGTTGGCCGCACAGGCCTTGGCCGCTTCTTCCGGGGTAAGGGCATTGGTAGCAACTTTCACGTTCTTGCCGCCAGATCGCAGTTCCATGGCCTTTGCAATGGCCTTGGCCTGGCACCCGGGTGCCCAGGCTACGTTAATGTCCCATTTGGAC
>NZ_JBNMIU010000019.1:0-33221 GCF_050873445.1 Acidaminococcus sp.
AAATATCCATTCAGGATATCCTCCTTTCAAAATGAAGTGGTTGGTAGCCATCTTCATTTTACCAAAGGAGGATTTTTTGGTATAGCTAAAAGCTTTCCAGAACCCCACGCATAGCGTGGGGTTTTCAAACCCGACAAAAAGGGACTGTGAAAACGCATTGGTGTTTTCACAGTCCCTTTTTTCATTCCTCGCTCAATTTCTCTTTTCCGTGCAGCGTCCGGAGGGTTTCCCGTTCCCCTTTATACTGGGCTGAGGCCAGGTCCAGGCCCGGTTCTTCTCCGGGCATGCCCTGAATGGTCATCACGTCCAGCATCAGGTTGTATAGCAGGTCATTGGTCCAGAACCGGTCCTCGTGCTGCCGCAGTGTCCGATACATGTCTGCCCGATGTTCCCGGAAGTCCCGGCTCACCAATATCCCCAGGGGGATGTGCACCATGGTCCACGTAAACTTGCTGGCTTCGTGACCCACATTCCGATCAGGGTCATCTCCATGGTCCGAGAAGAACACCATGGCCTGAAATCCGGGCATATGGCTCACCCGTTCATACAGATGTTCCAATACCCAGTCGCTGTAGAGCACCGCATTATCATAAGTATTCACCGATCGGCGCCGACCAGTAAACTGATCGAATTCCCTGGGATACCGGTCCCGGTAATCCCCGTGGCAGCCCATTACGTGGATTACAATCAGAGCATTCTCTTCCGGCTGGATATCCGGCAAAGCATCCACCAGCACCTCATCATAGAACGGAGCCTGCAGATCCGCCGTACCCGATCGGTTGTTCTTCCATACCTGATATTCCGCTGTAGAAGCGATTTCCGCAATGGGAGTATCATACCCGCCCAATTTCCGCTGGTTGCTGATCCAGTAAGTATGGAAACCTGCAGCCCGGGCTGCCTCTACCAGGGAATAGGCATCGGCCAGGGACACATTGTTGTACTGGTTCTTCTGGCTCAGGGCATAAGTCAGCACAGGTACCGTATGGGTGTGATTGGAATAGGCATTGCTGAACAGCAGCAGTTCCGGTTTCCCCTTCATGCTCTGCAGCCAGGGCGTAGTAGGACGGTCATAACCATATACCTGCATATGGTCCCGGCTCTCAGATTCTCCGATGACCAGCACGTATACCCCCCCCGCATCACTTTCAAAGGCGGCAGCTCTGCCAGCCGCTGCTCACGGAGCTGTTTGGCCCTGCCATACCGTCTGTAATCCTGGAGGACCTCCCGGGTTTCCCTGCTGATGCGAAAGGCCGGATACACGCTTTGGGAAAGCATCCGGGAACATCCAGACAGGAACAGTACTGCCAGCAGCATACATTGCCATCTCTTGGCGGGCAGATGCATTTCCGGCAGCCGCTCTGCCTGGCGCAGCAGGAAGACCAGGACGCCCGCCAGAATCACTGCAGCCACTCCCCATACTACCAGGTTCTGGTTCTTTAAATAAGAAACGGACTCGTTCAGGTTGGTCTGGAACAGAGTCAGCACGATATCTGCCGAAAGCAGATGACCACCGCTGACACCGCAGTAGCCCAGCAGAAACAGGGGCAGCAAAAGGCCAAGGAGCAGCAGGAACCGCCCCAGGAAGTGCAGGAACGCTTTACCCCTGTGCAGCGTCCCTGTACAAGGCAGGCAGTGAAGGAACGTACCGCCAAAGTAAAAGGCCATGCCCGTCACCCAGGCATCCGCCACTTCCCTGCCCAGCAGCCGTTCTCCCGCCAGTCGCTGTACCAGAACAGAGAGCAGGAACAGAGCTCCGTAACCAGCTGAACCGATTAGCCAGGATCGGCTGCGCTGCCATAAATAATGATAGGAAGCAGTGAACAGCAATGCAGCTATGATCATGACCTTTTTGTGATAACCCCATTCCGGCGTATTGGTAGCCAGGATCCGCAGGACCAGTAAAAACAACAGGAAGCCGAAAAAAGTCAGCAGGTTTTCCCGTTGGAGCAATTGAGAGAAACAGGTTTTCCAAAAATGCCGCATGAGCAGATCTCCTTAGTGTGATTTTTCTGTTACTTATATAAAAACATATTATATCACATATTCACATTTATGTCACATAATAGAGACCCACAAAAACGGGGTGTGAACATGTTTTTCACACCCCGTCACTAGCTGATGGAGACCAACTGACGCTGTCAAAGATGCAGGAGCTGTGGGGGATTTTCATTTCACAGTCCCTTTTTTCATAGTCAGTGGCTAAAATATGAGATGATAGAATCCCATCCCGGCCAGCAGGGTCAGTACCACCAGGATGCCCAGGGCCCAGACGGTCAGTTCCATGAACAGTTTCATTTCTTCGTCTTTCTTCGCTGTTCCGTTTTCGTCCGCCATCAGAGTGGCCATAATCAGGCCGCCGGTAGTAGAAATGGGGCTGATTCCGGTAATGGTCCCGCCGATGACCACCATGGAAGCCAGTTCAACGGGGCTGACCCCCACGGACTGTCCCAGGGAAGCCACCGTAGGCAGCAGTGTGGGAAACACCACGCCCAATCCGGAAGAGAACAGGCTCATGACCCCCGCAGTGCAGGCCATGACTGCCGGTGCGGTATAGCTGTTCATGAATGTGGCCAGGGCCGCAGTCAGCAGTTTGATACCCCCGGTCTTGATGGCCAGATTCATCAGGGTACTGACCCCGGAGACCACCAGCAGCACGCCCCAGGGAATGGCTTTCAGGCTGTCTCTTTCCGGAGCCGCATGGCACATGAGCAGCACCGCACTGACAGAAAAACTGGTAAGCCCCACATTCTGTTTGAAAACGATGACCAGCACCGCCATGACCAGGAGTCCCAGCAGGGACAGCAGCTGCCGTCCAGTGAATCCGTCCAGTTTTTCTTCCGTGTCTGTCTCCGGCATCTGGATCCGATAGCCCTTGTAGTATACAAAAGCCACCAGAGCAATCAGGATACCGCTGACCAGCTGGGCCGTATAAATGGGCTGCACAGCAGCCGCTGCATCCAGCCCGCTCTGCTGCAGCAAATCATAGGAAAGCAGTCCTTCCGGAGTGATGGGGCTCATGCGGCCCCCGAAACAGCCGCTGCACCCGATGATGGCCAGCATCAGAGGATTATAGCCTCTGGCTTTGGCCAGGGGGATCGCAACAGCCGGCATGATAGCCAGCAGCGGAATGGACCCTGGCCCGATCCCGATAAGCAAAGCTCCCATAACAAATACGGCAATGGGGATCAGATATTTATTGCTTCCGGCCAGGTTCACGATTTTCCGGGCCAGCAGTTCAATGGTGCCATTCTTGTTCAGGATGCTGAACAGCAGGGTAACACCCATCAAATTGATGAACAGGTTGGGTTTGAAGCCCTTCAGGATTTCTGCTGTGGGCACTCCGGCCGCTTTTCCCAGCACAAAGGCAAAGAACAGACACACCAGCCCCACATTGGTCTTGCGGAAAAAACCGATGGCGATGGACACCGCCAAAAGCAGCAGAGAAACAATGCCTAGATTCATGATCCGTCCTCCTCAGCGAAATACGATGGTACAGGGGCTTTCCGTCTTCACGGTCTTTCCGGTAAAACGGAGCTGTCCGTCCCGGCTCTCCGGTTCAAAGAACTGCAGGGTATCGCTGTCCATATTGGCCACCAGCAGCTCTCCTTCCGGCGTCAGGGTCATGAACCGGGGCGTATATCCTTCACAGCTCGTCCAACAGGGTTTCTCCAGCAGTCCCGTTTTCGGGGCAATGGTATAGCACACCACTGTCTCCTGGCCCCGGAAAGATCCGGCATATCCTTCCCCTTCCGGCGGGATTCCCTCTTTGATCCGGTTGGATACATAGACCTGCTTCCCGTCCCGGCTCAGGACGATGGCACTGGCCATATTGGGTCCCACATACGTATCCTGCAGGGTGGGCACCACCTGTTTGGGAGTCAGTTTCCCCGCCGCATCGAAATCGAACACCCGCAGGGTGCTGGCTTTTTCGTTCACCAGGTATACATGACGATTGTCCGTGCTGAATACCAAATGTCGGGGTTCATCGTATTGCCGGGCTTCCGCATAGGAAGTGCGGGTCAGCTTTCCCGTATTCTCATCCAGGGCCAGCACCCACAGCCGGTCATAGCCGCTGCCACGAGCCTGGGTAGGGACCAGCAGCCATTTCCCCGTCCGATCCAGCACGCAGGCATGGGCATGGGAAATGCCACCAGCCTTGGGCCCTTCGAAATGCTCCACGCTGACCGCTTCCCCCAGGCTGCCATCGGCCCGGATGGGCAGGCTGGCCACTGCACCGCCCTGGAGACTGGCCAACAGCAGGAACTTGTTATTGGGAGTCACCACGCCGTACACCGGATTCTTCCCCCCGGCATCCACCGTATCCAGGAACTCCAGATCCCCGTTTTCTTTAATACGGAAGGCACTGGCTTCATGAGCATCTCCATGGACGGTATACAAATAATTTTTCGTCTGATCCAGCACCAGCCAGGCCGGATTGTCCAGGGTCTCTGTAATGCCTTCCAGCTTCCAGTTTCCCTTTTCATCGATGTGGTAGCGGGAAATCCCTTTACCATGGGCATACCTTCTGGCCGTGGTCCGGCATCCTACATATGCGTACATCATGCTTTCTCCTCTGCCAGTTTGGCCTTGTAGAACCGGAGCTTACCGCCGGCCAGCAGGATTTCCACTTCCTGATCCGTCAGTTCCAGTTTCACCGTGAACCAGGTCCCCTTGCTGAGATCCTGAATTTTAACAGTCTTCTGCTTCATCTGTTCCCGCAGGTTGTCAATGTGCAGGGTATCATCCAGATCGATGCCGTCATATGCCGCCTTATCCATGAATACCGCCGGGATCACCCCATGGTTGATCAGATTCCCTTTATGGATGCGGGCGAAGCTCTTGGCAATAACCATTTTCACGCCCAGGTACATGGGGGTGATGGCAGCATGTTCCCGAGAAGAACCCTGACCATAGTTCTCACCGCCCACAATGAAACTCTTTCCATCCTTCTGTGCCCGTTTGGCAAAGTCCGGATCATACCGGCAAAAGGCATACTGGGCCATAGCCGGCATATTGCTCCGCATGGAAGAGAACTGGGCACTGGCCGGAGTGATGTCATCGGTGGACACATTGTCCCGGGCCTTCAGGCTGACTTTGGCTTCCAGGGTTTCTTCCGGAGGATCGGCCACCGGCAGAGGTTTGATATTGGGACCCCGGACGATCTGGATATCCCGGCCGTTTTCCGGCGGCAGCAGGAACAGGTTGTCATTGATGGGATAGGCCTCCGGTTCTTCCACCGTCCCCAGCACGCTCACGTCTTCCATCACTTCCTGAGGCAGAGCCAGCCGTCCCTTGATGGCCGTAGCCGCAGCCACTTCCGGACTCACCAGATACAGGCTGGCATCCGCGGTAGAACTCCGTCCCTTGAAATTCCGGTTACTGGTCCGGACAGAGATCCCCTTGCTGGAAGGAGCAATACCGATGCCGCAGCAGGGACCGCAGGCAAATTCTGTGATCCGGGCTCCGGCGTTCAGCAATTCGGCCACCACTCCGTCCTGGAGCAGCTGCAGGTAGATTTGCCGGGAACTGATGCCCAGCACCAGGCTTACATCCGGATTGATCTTATGATTCTTCAGTACCAGGGCCACCTTCTTGAAGTCACTGTAGGAACCGTTGGTGCAGCTGCCGATGAATACCTGCTGGACCGGTACCTTGGGAACATCGGCCACTTTCATCACGTTGTCAGGCATATGGGGGCAGGCCACCAGGGGTTCCAGAGCACTCAGATCCAGGTTGATTTCTTCATCGTAGGAGCAGCCGGCATCGGGCAGCCATTCCGTATAGTCCTGTGCCCGGCCCTGGGCCTTCAGGAAGTCCCGTACCTGCTCATCTGCCGGGAAAACGGAGGTGGTAGCCCCCATTTCAGCGCCCATATTGGCAATGGTCAGCCGTTCCGGGATGGACAAGGTCTTTACGCCTTCACCCACATATTCATAGATTTTGCCCACGCCGCCTTTCACCGTGTTCCGACGCAGCATTTCCAGGATGATGTCCTTGGCGGCCGTACCCGGACGCAGATGGCCTTTCAAGTTGACTTTCACCACTTTGGGCATCTTCAGTACATAGGGGAACCCGGCCAGGGCTACGGCGATATCCATACCGCCCACCCCGATGGCCAGCATGCCCAGAGCCCCGCAGCTGGGAGTATGGCTGTCACCGCCCAGCAGCAGGGCACCCGGTTTGCCGAAGCGGCTGCACTGGAGAGCATGGCAGATGCCGTTGCCGGCCTTGGACAGGATCAGCCCATACTTCTGGGCGATGGACTGCAGATAGATGTGATCATCCGGAGTCTTGTTGTCGATCTGCAGCAGATTGTGGTCGATGTAGCTTACGGAAAGCTTCGTCCGCACCCGATCCAGATCCAGGGCTTCAAAGGCCAGATAAGCCATTACAGCATTAATGTCGTGGGTCAGGGTCTGATCCACTGTTACCTTGATTTCTTCCCCAGGAACCAGTTCCGCCGGCTCTGCCAGATGAGCCGCAAATAATTTTTGTGTCAAATTTTTTGCCATCGTCATACACTCCTCTTCCTTCCCAGAATCGTTTTCAAAATTGCTGTGATATTTCACGCAATTCACTCTTTTTCTGGCTATAGAATAACACAGCCCTTGTGCTTTGTATAATACGAGATTATAATTTATTTATAATATAGAGTTATAAGGAGGGATATCTTATGGATTCCCGGGATCTGGAATACGTACTGACCATTGCCCGCACCGGCAGTTTTTCCCAGGCGGCCCAGCAGCTGTTCATCAGCCAGCCGGCCCTGAGCCAGTACATCAAGCGGCTGGAAAAGGATCTGAACGTGACCCTGTTCTACCGCAGCCGAAGCCGGGTGGAACTGTCAGCCGCAGGGATGTTTTACGTAAAACAGGGAGAATCCATCCTGAAGGCCATGCAGGAGCTGGAGCAGACCATGCGCCACTGGCAGCAGAAAGAAACGAGACAGTTGAGCATCGGGGTCTCCCAATTCTACGGCAAATGGTTCCTGACCCCCTATCTGCAGGACATCCGGCAGCAGCTGCCGGGCTGGCAGATCCGGATCGTGGACGGAGAATCCCACAACCTGGAAATCCAGATGCTCCAGGGAAAGCTGGATTTCGGCATTTTCCCGGCGCCTGTCACCCACAAGGATATCACCTTCCTGCCTCTGGGGGATGAAGAGATCCTGTTTGCCTTCAGCGAAGAAAACCGGGAAGCCATGGACCTGCTGCCCTGTGCCCTGACCAAGGGAGGCATCGACCTGGCGCTGTATCGCCATTTTCCCTTCGTGCTGCCCCGGGAAGGGCTGAAAATGCATAAAGCTGCCCTGAAAATCTGCCGTCAGTCCGGATTCCAGCCCCAGTCGGTCTATTCTTCTGAAAACCTGGACACGGTGTATTCCCTGGTAAACCATAACTACGGAGTGGGCTTCCTGCCCGACGTGCTTGCCAAAAATTACGATCCCCGCACCAACCACGTCCGGTTCTTCCACTTGAAGAGCCGGTACAACCATCGTGCCGTAGGCCTGGCCTGCCGGGAAGGAGCACCGCTCCAGGGCCTGGCGCCAAAACTGTACCAGGCCATAAAAAATAACAGAGAGGCTGCCAAAGCATGATTCCATGAAAAAGGGGCTGTGAAAACGTGTTATTTCACAGCCCCTTTTTGCTTATTTCAAATATTGATCAAAGAAATCCCCAATCACCTGCAGCACCTTGTCCTGTACCCAGTACACGCCCCCATGGGCCGCCCCCGGAATTTCATACCGCTGTGCCGGCACACCCTTTTCCTTCAGGGCCTGGTACAGCAGATCCGTCTGGCTGGGGGACACCACCTTGTCCGCTGTTCCGTGCATCAGCAGCATGGGGGCGCTGTTTTTCCCGATGTAGGTAATGGGATTGGCCGCAGCAGCCGCTTTGGGATCTGCGCTGACGCCCCCGTCCTTTCCTCCGAACACCGGACTGCCATTCACCCACAGGGCTTCCGTCGCCCCGGCGGACTGGTGGAGTTTCTGCACCTCAGGGCTGAAATCCATACCAATCCGGGCAGGATCCGAAATGCCATACAAATCTACAGCGCAGTTCACCTGGCTGGATTCCTGGAGATTCTCCCCCTTGTCAAAGGTCTTCGTCCCGCTGGTAGTACCGGCAAAGGCAGAAAGATATCCCCCGGCGCTGCCGCCGATGATGCCGATCCGGTTCTTGTCGATATTCCATTGATCCGCATGGGCCCGCAGATAGCGGATGGAAGCCTTTACATCTTCCAGGGGCTGCGGGAATTTGGCCGTAGGCGCCACCCGATAAGTAATACTGGCCACCACATACCCTTTTTCCGCCAGGTAGTTCCTCAGCTGTACCCCGTTGTCCTTATTGGCATTGATGAACCCGCCTCCGGTCACGTAGACGATAGCCGGCATCCTGGTCTTTTTCTGAGGCTGGAGCAGATCCAGCTGCATGGGTACGTTGGCATACCCCCGGGAAGGGACCTGCTCGTAGACCACACCGGAAATCTGTTTCACTTCTGTTTTGACCGGCATGACTTCCAGCGTCTGGCTGGCATAGTGTCCTGGCTCTGCCGCCTCCGCCCCGGAAAATCCGGCCAATCCTGCCAGCAGCAGGCTGAAAAGTACCATCTGCCGCAGATTGCAATTGATTTTCATAGAAACTGCCTCCTCGTTTTTACTATAAGTCCCATCATAACAAAATTCCTGGGATTTGTCTTTTTGCACGAAAAGAGGGTGTGAAAAAGTACTTTTTCACACCCCTTTGTTTCAACCTACCGGCCGGGCGAAATTCAGCGGATTCACGGGACTTCCGTTCTGCCGCACTTCGAAATGCACGTGAGGTCCGGTGCTGTAACCGCTGCTGCCCACGTAACCGACGATATCACCCCGGTGTACCGTCTGCCCGGGCTGCACTGCAATAGCGCTCATATGACCGTAACAGGTAGTGATGCCGTTGCCATGGTCTATGCTTACGAACCGGCCGTATCCCCCGTTCCACTGGGCATCCTGCACAGTGCCTGCAGCCGCTGCCCGAATGGGCGTACCGTAATCCACGGCGATATCGATGCCGGGATGGTAATCACTGCCGCTGCCCCCGAAGGGATCCGCCCGCAGTCCGAAGAAAGAACTGATTTCGCCCCCGCTCACCGGCCAGCCATACGTACCATCTCCGGTATCCGACAGAGCCAGCAGCATATTGGACAGGTTCTCTTTCTTATAGGCCAGTTTCTTCCAGTTGATCTCATCCTGCACTTCCAGCACCTGGAGCTGGTCTGCGGTAGTGGATCCGCCCTGGCCGCCCTTATCCAGTTCCTGGGACTTTTTATCCACGCCGTTGCCGCCGATTTTCACACCGTCCTTGGCCAGCTTCTGGCGCACAGCATTTTCTACCTGCACCACCTGGGCCAGTTCCTTCTGGAGCTTCTCGTTATCGTCCATGAGCTTGGCCAGCCGTTCCGTATAAACGGCATAATCCGCCCGGTAATTGGCCAGTTCCGTCTGCTCGTCCCAGGCTTTCACCAGAAGGCCGGCGCACACGGCCAGCCCCATGAGGCTGGCCAGGAAAGCGCCGCAGAACGCAATCAGGGTCCTGGGACCTGCATGGACTTCCTGGATATGCCCGTCCCCATCCTTCCACTGGAAGGACAGGCCGGCTCCCACCAGATGGCCGCTGGGCAGCAGTCCCTTCAGGCTTTTCAGTTTCTCTCCCATTTGTCTCTTATCCATCCTGACTCCTTACAAAAAGGACGTGCCAGGTGGCACGTCCGGTACAACTGTTTGATTGGTCTTGCACATCCTTGACTACCAAGTCAATATTTTAGCGCGGATGGAAGATCGCTTCAACCCGATTGTCAAAGATTTTACATAAAGTTCCGGATTTCCCGGTTCAGTACGCAGTAGTCATGGCACCGTCGCACAGCAGATGCTGGCCGCTGACGCCGCTGTTAGCCGGAGAACACAGGAACACAGCGGTACGGCCGTATTCCTCCACGTTCTGATACCGGCCCAGCGGGAAGCTGGCACAATCCTTCCTGGTGTACTCTTCTTCAGTCATGCCGGCTTTCTGGGCCCGGATGCCATTCAGATAGGCAATCCGCGCGGTATAAATCCGGCCGGGGCCCATGGTGTTCACCAGGATACCGTATTTCCCCAGTTCCCGGGCCAGGGTCTTGCTCATGCCCACCACACCCATGCGGAAAGTGTTGGACAAGATCAGGTTGTCCAGAGCCTGTTTGATGGAAGAGGACGTGCTGTTCAGAATCCGGCCTTCCCCGGCTTCCTTCATGAAAGGGAGGGCTGCCCGGATGGCAAACGTATAGCTGTGCAGGCATTTTTCGTAACCGTCAGACCAGTCTTCTTCCGTCAGATTCTCGAAACTCCCCGCTTTGGGGCCCGGACAGTGGTTCACCAGGGCATACAGTCCCCCCAGGGTGCTCCCTGCTTCCGTAACCATCTTCGTAATGCTGGCAGGTTCCTTGACATCATAAAAGAAGATGTGCGGACGGTTCCCCGTAGCTCTGGCAATGTCTTCCCGGGCCTGCAGCAGATCTTTTTCATACGCTTTGGCCGTAGCAATGGCTACCGTAGCACCTTCCCGGGCAAACTCCGTAGCGATTCCCTTCCCGATACCGGAGGCAGAGGACAGTACCAGCGCGACTTTTCCTTTTAATCTCAGATCCATATGTCTTTCTCCTTCCTTATTCTGCTTCAGGGTGTTTCTTCAGATCGACGACAGGGTTCACCAGCGGACGCATGGTAAAACCGTCCGGTCCGCTGATCCGGCATTCGGCCTGATCCCCGTCCCCAATGTGAAAGGCCCGGGGCGTACCGGTTGAAAGCACATCACCGGCGAACCAGCCCTGGATCCTGCTGTGCAGGGAAATCAGTTTGGGCGGCTGATGAATCATATGATCCACCGTATTCTTGGCATGGATCTCTCCATTGTGGACGCTCTGGATTTCCAGTTTCGTCACATCGGGTACTTCATCCGGCGTCACCAGTTCCGGTCCGAAAGAGAAAAAAGTGGGAAAATTCTTCACGATGGTCAGATACCGGGGGTTGCCGGCCAGGAATTCATTCCCCTTCAGGATGGATTCTTCCGTCATATCCAGGATTGTAGTGTACCCCACAATGGCAGATTGCCAGTCATCTTCTTCCACATCCCGGCAATCCTTCCCCAGGATGATGCCCAGTTCGGCTTCGGCCGTGGTCTTCACAGCTTCCTTCAGTTTCGGCAGTTTGATGGCATCACCCGGCCCGATCAGGGTATCGGCCTGTTTGAAGAAGCTGCCGGGAAACCCGGAAGGAGGTGCGCTGCCGATGTCTCCTGCATGGTCCCGGTAATTCAGGCCGATGCCGAAAATCCGTTTCGGATTCCGGTACAGGGGCCCGTAGACCACCTGTCCCTGCGGAATCAGCCCCGGGATGGTTTCCAATTCCTCCCGGCCGCCAGCGTTATACCAGGCCGTCAGCCCCGGGACCTGCTGTTTCCGGATCATGCTCAGCAGATCTTCCGCCCAGGCCAGACCTTTGGCAGCATTCAGCCGTTCAACAGGCAATATCCCTTTTTCAGTCACGATACCGGCCACTTCCCGGCCGTTCAGTTTGATGGTTGCCAGACGCATATCGTTTTCCTCCTCTGTTATCCTTTTTTCTGCATGATTTCTTCACAAACCTGAGCCAGCCGTCGGCAGCCTTCCTGCACGTTTTCACAGCTGTTGGCAAAGGACATCCGGATGTAGTATTTCCCTTCCGGTCCGAACACGCTGCCGGGAACCATGGCCACCTTGGCCTTGTCCAGCAGATAGGGTGCGAATTCATCTCCAGTCATGCCCAGCTCTTTGATGTTGATGAAAATGTAGAAGGCACCTTTGGGTTTCAGGCAATGGATGCCCGGCGTGGCATTGATGATTTCCACGGCACAATCCCGGCGGCGGGCATATTCTTTCACCATATCCCGGACCTCGTCATTTTCCTCTAGCAGGGCCGTCACCCCGGCCTTCTGCACAAAAGAGGGGGCGCAAGTGGTCACATGCTGATGGAGCTTGTTCATGGTCCGGATCAGTTCTTCCGGTGCCGCCGCATAGCCCAGGCGCCAGCCCGTCATGGAATATGCCTTGGAGAATCCATTCAGTGTCACGGTGCATTTCTTCATACCCGGCAGAGAAGCAATGCTGTAGTGGACTGCATCATCGTACAGCAGCCGTTCATACACTTCATCGGACAGCACCATCAGGTCGTGCTTGCAGGCGATTTCCGCCAGCTCCTCCAGCACCGCTCTGCACAGAGTCCCCCCGGTGGGGTTGCTGGGCGTGATCAGGACCAGTGCCCTGGTCTTGTCCGTAATCTTGCTGCGGATCTCGTCCAGATCCAGCTGGTACTCATTTTCTTCCTTTAAGGTATAAAAGATGGGCACCGCCCCCAGGGTCCTGGGGATATTCTTGTAATTCAGCCAGCCCGGGTTGGGCACCAGGATTTCATCCCCCGGATTCAGGATGGCCGCCATGGCTTCTTAAACAGCTTCCGACAGCCCCACCGTGACCAGGATTTCCTCCGGCCGGTAGTCGATATGATTCTGGGTCTTCAGCTTCCAGGCGATGGCCTTGCGCAGTTCCATGGTCCCGAAATTGGAGGTGTAAAACACATCTCCCTTTTGGATATCCGCAATACAGGCTTTCTTGATGTACTCCGGCGTATCGAAATCCGGCCGCCCCAGTTCGAAATGGAGGATTTTCTCACCCTGCCGTTCCATGGCCAGGGCCTTTTCGTTAACCTTCCGGATCCCGGAGGGTTCCAGCACTTTCATCCGTTCAGCAATTTGCAGTTCCATGTCGCCGTCTCCTTATTTCTGGTCCTTATGGCAACAGCACCGTTTCTCCATTTCCTGTTTCTGCAGGTTGTCCCACACATTCATTCTGGCCACCAGGCGGGTCCGCAGGAATTCGCCCTTGTCCACTTTTGTTACCAGAGTTGCTACGCTATCGATAAAGGTCTTTTTCATGATGCTCACCTTTTCCTTTCACGTTCAGTTCTTGCTCTTTCAAAGGACTCTTCCCTTTGACGCCTTCAGTATAAAGCAGGTCAAAACAGTTGTAAAACGATTGTTTTAGCTTTATAATATTCTATATAAGCATATTTAAAAAGAGGCGATTCCCATGGATACATCTACCCTGCTTTTGTTCCGCGACCTCTGCCGTACCCGGAACATGACCCAGACCGCCCGGACTTTTTACCTGACCCAGTCCGCCCTGAGCAAACGGCTGGCCCAATTGGAAGAGGAGCTGGGCTATCCGCTGCTGATCCGCAGCAAGGGGAGACAACAGGCAGAACTGACCACCCGAGGAGAAAAATTTCTGGTACTGGCCACCCGGATGCTGGAATTATATGAAGAAAGTCTGACGCTGAAAGAGGAACAGGACCGGTTCTTCCTGCGGCTGGGGTGTATGCGCAGCGTCCAGGAGGCCTTCCTGTCTGACTTCCTGGAGTCCTTCCTGGCTTCCCATCCCCGGTTCAGTCTGACCCTGGAAGACCACCACAGCCACGAGATCCGGGAGCTGCTGTTGGAAGGACTGCTGGACCTGGGCATCGTCCAGACCCCCTATACCGGTCACGGTCTGGTCAGTCAGCTGCTCTACGATGAACCGTTCCAGGTAGTCATGAAAGATCCCGGCTCTTTCCGCGGGAAAATCCGTCTTTCCGTCCATGACCTGGATGATCGGCAGGAAATTTTCCAGAGCTTCACCGACGGTTTCCGCAGCTGGCACGATACCCATTGGCGGATCCTGGACAGCAAGATCCGGGTGAACAGCACCCCCACTGCAGAAAAGTATTTCCAGGCCCCTGGGGACTGGATGATTGTCCCCCGTTCCGTAGCCGCCGCTATGGCCGGCAGAGGCTTCACCGTTTTTCCGCTGGAGGAAGTCACCCCGCTGCACCAGGTCTACCTCACCTGGCGCCAGGACGAAGACCGTCCCCACGTAAAAGCACTGGCGGACGCCCTGAACGCCCATTTCAATCCATAAAAAAGAGAAAAAAGTAGCTGATGGACAGGACATCAGCTCCTGACAAAAAATAAAGGTGCTGTGAAGGATGATTCCACAGCACCTTTTCTTTACAACAATTTTAATTTATGCCCCAGCAGCACCATGCGCCGTCCTGCAAAGGGGATCTGAGCCAGTTCATCTTCCGGCATGGTCTTAAGTACCAGCAGCAGCAGGGCGTACACCGGAATGGCCACGGCCATGCCCCCCAGGATGCTCCAGGCACCCCATGTAGGCACAAGAGCCAGGAAGCCTTTCACGGCGGCCCCCATAGCCACGGCTGCCACTGCCGTCTTCAGCAGCTGCTTCAGTTCCAGAGAGAAACCTGTATACTTTTTGATGAAGAACAGATTCAAAATGGCTGCAATGCCGATATCCGCCACCGTAGCCCAGCTGGATCCCACGATACCCATGGTGGGCGTCAGGTTCCAGTTCAGGAACACCTTGGAAGCCGCGGCGATGATCATGTTGAACACCGGGATCTTGGTCTTGCCCAGGCCCTGCAGGATACCTGTACTTACCTGGTGCAGCCCCAGCAGGAAAATGGCCCAGCTCATGGTCTCGATGGAGAGCCCGGCCTTGGGAGCGTTATAGATCAGAGCAGCCACCCGGCCCCCCAGTACATGGAGACCGATGCTGCAGGGAATGGTGATGACGGCCGCCACGGAAAAAGCCGCTGCCACTTTCTCCCGGATGCCCTCTGTATCTTCCAGGGTCCGGGATTCACTGATGGCGGGCACCAGACTAATGGAAAGCGCCGCCGTCAAGATGGTGGACATGTTCACCAGAGGTACGGCCATCCCGGTCAGGTATCCAAACAGGGTGGTCGCTTCCGACATGGACCAGCCTCCGGCCATGAGCCGGCGGGGCACGATGACCATATCCAGATTGGATACGATGGGCAGCATCATGCTGGCCATGGAAACAGGCAGTGCCAGCATGATCAGCCGCCTGATGATCTTCCCGGCCGGTTCCGGATCCTGGGGCGGCACCGTTTCTTCACCCTGGGGGAAGAATCTATGCTTCAGTTTCCGATAAAAGCCCAGCAACACCAGAAGGCCGCAGAAGGCTCCTGCCCCGGCGCCCATGCTGGCCCCGGCTGCCGCATAGGTCAGCCCGTAGGGCAGCAGCAGGTAGGAAAAGGCGATCATGGTCACCACCCGGATCAGCTGCTCCGTAATTTCTGAACAGGCCGTAGGCGTCATGATCTGCCAGCCCTGGAAGTATCCCCGGAAGCTGGACAGGAACGTCACAAAGAATACAGCAGGAGCCAGGGCGATGATGGAATAATAAGCCCGGGGATCCGGAATGAAGCCGGACTCCACCAGGAAATGGGCCAGAGCCAGGAGGGCGCCGGTAAACAGCAGCCCCGTGGCCAGCATCATCCAAAGTGACACCTTGAATACATGCTGGGCGCCGCCGTAATCCTTTTTGGCCACCTTTTCCGCCGTCACGATGGAAATGGCCACCGGGATACCGGCAGACGACACAGTAATGGCCATCAGATAGATAGGGAACCCCATCTGGTACAGACCGATGCCTTCGCCCCCCATGACCCGGGATAATATCACCCAGTTCAGGGCTCCGATCACCTTGACCACAATACTGGAAATAGTCAGGATCATGGTCCCTTTCAGGAACTTTTTGGTTTTGCTGTTTGCGGGAGTTTGTCCTTGCTGCTCCATGCCACCCATCCTTTATCTTAAATCTGAAACCGGGGTCTGAATGTCATCGGCCCCGGTTCTGTTCATTCACTGCAATTGTATTATTTTATCATATTTTCCTCCCTTTGGGCCACTTTCCCTCCACGTCTTCCGAAAATAAATGGGCTCCATCCAACAACTACACATCTTCCTGCTCCTGGTTCCCGAGCGATAGCGGACAGCTGGTTAAAACAATAAAAATTATTTTTAAAGATAAATTCATTTTTCTTGTTTTCTTTCCTTTTTCCCCTGCATATGACAGCCTTTCGCCTGCCTTTGCAACTGGATTTTTGCCCCGATTGTGTTATAATGATATACACTTTAGAATGAGGTGTATTATGAGTACGTATCGTGTAGGCTTAGACATCGGATCCACCACCTGCAAAATTGTGGTGCTGGACAACCATTCCCATATGGTATTCTCCCGTTACCAACGGCATCAGGCCAATGTGGCCGGTGTCCTGCGAGAGGAACTGAAGAATCTCCGGTCCCAGATCGGCGGCGCCAGCCTGAAGCTGAAGATCACCGGATCTGTGGGCATGGGCGTAGCGGAGAAATTCGACCTGCCTTTTGTGCAGGAAGTGATCGCGGCCACCAAATTCGTGAAAACCAAATATCCAAAAGCAGCTACCCTGATCGACATCGGCGGCGAAGACGCCAAGATTGTCTATATTAAAAAGGATGGCAGCTGTGATCTGTGCATGAACGGCAACTGTGCCGGCGGTACCGGGGCTTTCCTGGACCAGATGGCTGTCCTGCTGGGAATTCCCGTCGAACAGCTGAACGGACTGGCGGAAAAAGCCCAGCACGTCCATTACATTGCTTCCCGCTGCGGCGTATTCGCCAAAACGGACATCCAGAACCTGCTGGCCAAGAACGTGAGCCGGGAAGACATCGCCATCTCCATTTTCCATGCGGTGGCTGTGCAGGTGATTGCCACCTTGAGCCATGGCTGCACCATCGAGCCCAAGATCCTGCTGTGCGGAGGCCCGCTGACCTTTATGCCGGCCCTGCGCAAAGCCCTGATGGACTGTCTGCAGATTCCCTACGTGAACTTCATCGTTCCGGAAAACGCCAACCTGATCCCGGCCTATGGCACAGCCCTCAGTGCATCCGACGCACCTTCCATCAGCTTCGACAAGCTTATCGAGAAACTGGAAAGCGCCCCCAAGGTATCTGTCCGGACCGATGATATCCTGCCGCCCATCTTCAAATCTCCGGAAGATTACGCTGCCTGGAAAAAAGCCAAGGAAGCTGACTATATCCAGCTGACGCCTCTGACGGCGGATACCCATGAAGTGTATGTGGGCATCGACTCCGGTTCCACCACTACGAAACTGGTAGTCACCAACTCCAAAGACGAGATCCTGTACACCTATTACTGCCCCAACAGCGGCAATCCCATCGGCGCTGTGCAGAAAGCCTTCGAAGCCTTCTACGCCAAATGCCTGAAAGTGGGCGCCAACCCCAAGATCCTGGGCAGCTGTTCCACGGGCTACGGGGAAGATCTCATCAAGGCCGCCTTCGGCCTGAAGACCGGCATCATCGAAACCATCGCCCACTACCTGGCCGCCCGGAAAATCAACAAGGATGTTTCCTTCATCCTGGATATCGGCGGGCAGGATATGAAAGCCATTTTCGTGGACCACGGCGTGCTGAACCGGATGGAACTGAACGAATCCTGCTCCTCCGGCTGCGGCACCTTCCTGGAAACTTTCGCCAAGGGACTGAACTACAGTGTCAGCGATTTTGCCAAACTGGCCTGTGAAGCCAAGGAGCCCTGTGACCTGGGCACCCGCTGCACCGTGTTCATGAATTCCAAGGTGAAACAAAGCCTGCGGGAAGGAGTCACCATTGCCGACATCTCCGCCGGCCTGGCCTATTCCGTCATCAAGAACTGCCTGTACAAGGTACTGAAGCTACAGAACACCCACGAACTGGGTACGGACATCGTGCTCCAGGGCGGAACCATGAAGAACGATGCCGTGGTCCGGGCCTTCGAACTGCTCACTGGCACCACGGTGCACCGCAGCAACATCCCCGAGATCATGGGGGCCTATGGTTGCGCCCTGTTCGCCCGGAGCCGGGCTGAAGGAGAAGTGACCCTGGATGAAATGATCCATGTGGCTAACCACACCGACAATCAGCTCCAGTGCCACGGCTGCGAAAACAACTGCCTGATCAGGAAATACAATTTCAGCAACGGCCGTGTGTACTTCTCCGGCAACAAATGTGAGAAATTCTTCACCAACAACGGGGAAGACCAGAAGCCCGGTGAAAACATCTATGACTATAAATACCGGCTGCTGTTCGACCGGCCGGTGAACGAAGATGCCAAACGGACCATCGGCATCCCCCGCTGCCTGAATATTTACGAGGACTACCCCTTCTGGCACGCTCTGTTCACCACCTGTGGCCTGAAAGTGCAGCTTTCCGATCCCTCCACCTTCAAGAACTACGAAGGCGGCATCCATGATGTGATGAGCGACAACATCTGTTTCCCCGCCAAGCTGGTTCACGGACACATCAACGACCTGATCCGCAAGCGTGTGAACCGGATCTTCATGCCCTACGTGATCTATGAACGGCAGGATGACAAGCGGCAGCTGAACAGCTACAACTGCCCGGTAGTCTCCGGTTATTCAGACGTGATCAAGAGCGTAGTGAACACGGATATCCCCATCGATTCTCCTCCCATCAATTTCCAGGATCTGAGCCTGCTGAAGAAGCAGATCCGAAAGTACCTGAGCTACATCGGATTCGACCGGTTCACGGCGGACAAAGCCCTAAAAGTGGCCCTGAAAGCCCAGGACGAGTATGGCAAGGCCATCAAGGCCAAGAACGAAGAAATCCTCCAGGACAGCCGCAGGAACCATCAGCTGACCATCCTGCTGGCCGGACGGCCCTACCATACGGACCCGCTGATCCAGCACAAGCTCAGTGAATCCATTGCGGCCATGGGCATCAATGTGATCAACGAAGACCTGGTGCGGGATGACAGCTCCATCGCCATCGATGATTCCTATCTGGTACGTCAATGGGCCTATATCAACCGGATTTCCAAGGCCGCGGACTGGGTAGCCCGCCAGGACAATTCCGTCCACTTCATGGAAATGACTTCCTTCGGCTGCGGCCCGGATGCCTTTCTCCAGGACGAAGTGCGGGGCATCCTCCAGCGCCATGGCAAGGCCCTGACCCTGCTGAAGATCGATGATGTGTCCAATATCGGCTCTCTGAAGCTGCGGGTCCGTTCCATGGTGGACAGCATCCGCTACAACAAGGATGCCAGGGGCAGTGAAAAGCCCTTTGAGCAGCCGCCCCGCTTCGAGAAGAGCATGAAGGATTACACCATCCTGTCTCCATTCTTCACGCCGTTCATCTCACCGCTGATCCCGTCCGTGATGAAGAATATCGGCTACCATGTGGTGACCCTGCCGGAAAGCACCATGCAGAGCGCCGACCTGGGGCTGAAATACGCCAACAACGAAGTCTGCTACCCGGCCACCCTGGTGGTGGGCGACTTCATCCGGGCCCTGCAGTCCGGCAAGTATGACCCCAAGAAGACCGCTGTGGCCATTACCCAGACCGGCGGCCAGTGCCGGGCCTCCAACTACTTCGGCCTGATCAAGCACGCCCTGATCGCTGCCGGCTTCAAGGATACCCCGGTGGTTTCCCTGGCCACCAGCAAGAACATCCAGAATGACCAGCCCGGGTTCGAAATCAACTGGCTGAAAATTGCCCGGATCACCATTTCCACCGTGCTGTTCGCCGACTGCCTGTCCAAGTTCTTCAACGCCTCCGTGGTGCGGGAAACCATCAAGGGCAAAGCCAATGAACTGAAAGACAAGTACCTGGAGCTGGCCAAAAAGGAAATCGAAGCCAACAACTCCAACGGCCTCCTGAAGCTGCTGAAGGAGGCGGCTGCCGAATTCAACGCACTGGCCAAACCGGATGTGCACCTGCCCCAGGTGGGTGTAGTCGGTGAAATCTACCTGAAATTCAACGGATTCGCCCATAAGAACGTGACCAAATGGCTCATGGACCATTCCATCGAAGTGATGCCTCCGCTGCTGACCCCGTTCTTCATGCAGGCCTTCGTAAACCGGCTCACCAACCGGAAGTTCGGCCTGGAACGGCATCATGTACCCAACGTGATCGTAGATGTACTGTACATGTGGGTCACCAAGCAGATCAGGAAATTCAATGAAATCGGTGAACAGTTCTCTTACTTCACCCCCATCGAGGATATTTTCGATCTGGCCAATGACGGCAAGACCATCATCAACATGGCGGCCCAGTTCGGCGAAGGCTGGCTGCTGCCGGCGGAAATCGTAAATTTCGCCAAACACGGCATCAATAACGTAATGAGCCTGCAGCCTTTCGGCTGTATTGCCAACCACATCATCTCCAAGGGCATCGAAAAGAAGATCAAGGCCCTGTATCCCCAGATGAACCTGCTGAGTCTGGATTTCGACAGCAGTGTCAGCGACGCCAACGTGGCCAACCGGCTGCTGCTGTTCGTGGAAAACATCCAGACCGCCAAGGCACCGGAGCCCAAGGCAAAAAAGAAAAAGGAAGGTTTCTTCGACGAAAACCTGGCCCGCCGGGAGATTATGATCTAAATAAAAGAAGCTGTGAAGTCATTCTTCGCAAATCCTGTATTTTTGCCGGAATCAGCTGGTGACTAGTGACGGGGTGTGAAAAAACATTTTTTCACACCCCGTTTTGTTATGCGTTAAAGTTATGCCCATCGCAACTTTTTTGGTATTATGAGAATTCCCACCTGTATGGTATCCTAATGCTATACTTTTTTGATGAATTTCTGATGAACCAATTGAAAGGAATGAATGACATGACTGTAAAAAATAAACCTCCCTTCCGGTATGATATTGTAGGCAGCTTCCTGCGTCCAGCTGCCCTGAAAGAAAAACGGGACGAATTCGCCTCCGGAAAAATCACGGCTGAAGAACTGAAAGCCGCCGAAGATGCTGCCATTGCCGACCTGGTATCCAAAGAAAAAAAAGCAGGGCTCCACGCTGTCACCGACGGAGAATTCCGCCGCCGGTACTGGCATCTGGACTTTCTGACCGAACTGCAGGGCATCACGGAAATCTCTGCGGAAAACTGGTCCGTCCATTTCAAAGGTGCCCAGCCCAAGGCCCGCACCGCCAGGATCACCGGTCTGGTAGATTTCGGCAAACACCCCTTCCTGGACCACTTCAAGGCCCTGCAGGAAATTGCCGGCAAGGATACCCTGGTAAAGATGACCATTCCCTCTCCCAGTATGCTGCACTTGATCTGCTGCGTCCGGGAAAAGCATTATGAGCCCATCCCCCAATACCAGGACCAGAATCGCCTGTTCCACGACATCGCCATTGCCTACCAGCATGCCATCAAGGCTTTCTACGCCGCCGGCTGCCGCTACCTGCAGCTGGATGATACCAGCTGGGGCGAGTTCTGCGATGCCGATAAACGGAAGGCCTACGCAGAACGGGGCTTCGACCTGGACGAACTGGCCAAGCACTATGTAGCCATGATCAACCTGGCCCTGGAAGCCAAACCGGATGACATGACCATCACCATGCATATCTGCCGGGGCAACTTCCGCTCCACCTGGTTCTCCAGCGGCGGCTACGAACCGGTGGCAGAGACCCTGTTCGGCCACTGCAACGTGGACGGCTTCTTCCTGGAATACGACAGCGACCGGGCCGGCGGTTTCGAGCCCCTGCGCCACATCAAAGACCAGAAAGTGGTGCTGGGCCTGGTGACCTCCAAGACTCCGGAACTGGAAAAAGAGGAAGACATCATCGCCCGGATCCACGAAGCCGAGAAATACGTGCCCCTGGACCAGCTGTGTCTGAGCCCCCAGTGCGGGTTCTCCTCCACGGAGGAAGGCAACCTGCTGACGGAAAAAGAACAATGGGCCAAGCTGCGGCTGATCAAGAACATTGCAGAAAAAGTTTGGAAGGATGCATAACTTTACCCATTCCTTTCATCCTGTTTAAAATTCCTTTAGGATTCCCCCTTATACTGAAAACAGTATAAGGGGGAAGTTTTTATGGAATACTGGGAAAATAACACCAATCCGCTGCTGCGGTTCTATCATACACACTGGCCGGCCTTCCTGCTGGCCCTGATCTGTATCATCCTGTTCTTCGCCGCCAACGACCGGCTGCTGATTACTGACCCGGTGGAATCCAACTACACAGAGACCGTCAAGGAAATGCTGGCCGCCGGTGACTGGCTGTCGCCCCGTATTTACGGCAACTACTGGTACGATAAGCCCTGGCTGTTTTATGGAGAGCTTCTGGTGGCTTTCAAATGGTTCGGGGAAACATCCTTTGCTGCCCGGTTCTTCCCGGCTCTGTTCGGAGTAGTCGGCGTACTGCAGACCTACTGGTTCGCCCAGAAACTGTACAACCGGAGGATCGGTTTCCTCAGCGGTCTCATCCTGGCCACCACCGTGGAATATTTCTACCTGGCCAAGGCTGTCATCACCGACATGACCCTGCTTGTGACCATGGACGGTGCTCTGATGCTGTTCTACATCGCCAGGACGGAACAGCGGCCCCGGCTCTATTACGGCGCCTATATCCTGGCGGGTATCGCCATCCTGACCAAGGGCCCGGTGGGCCTGGTACTGCCCGGACTGGTCATCCTGGCCTACCTGCTGGGGAACCGGGACGGGCACACCCTGTGCCGCATGAAGCTGATCCGGGGCATCCTGCTCTCCCTGGCAGTAGCTTCCCTGTGGTACTATCCTATGTACAAACTCCACGGCAGAGCTTTCCTGGACGGTTTCATCGGCGTCCATAATGTGCTCCGGGCCACAGTATCCGAACATCCCCGGAACAACACCTGGTGGTACTACTTCCTGATTTTCATCATCGGCTGTTTTCCCTGGAGCCTGAGCCTGCCCTGGCTATGGAAGAAATACCGGAAGGCCCTGCTGGACCGGCTCCGTCACCATACCTTCTGGCGCAGCCTGGACGACCGGCAGCGATTCCTGTTCCTGTGGACCTTTGTCACCTGGCTGTTCTTTGAATGCATAGCCACCAAATACCCTACCTATACCTTTCCCTGTCTTCCATCTCTGGCAATCGGCCTGGCCTGCAGCCTCCATACCCTGGAAGCGGAATACTGGGCCAAGCGTCTGGCAGCCGGCCTGGTACTGGTTTTTGTGGTGCTCTCCTATACCGTAGCCGTACCCCTGTGCCGCCAGGCCTCTGCCTGGGATGTGGCCCAACTCATAAAGGCAGACCGGCCGCCTTCCGCACCGGTCTACGTATACGATGGCCGTTACCCAGTCTCTTTTACTTATTACAGCAACATCCCGGCGCCCCGGCTGGTAACCCGGGAGCGGCTGGCCAAAATGCGGCCGGAAGGAATCAGCTGGAACGCCAAGAACATGATGCCCTTCCAGGCCATCGAAGGCCTGCCGGAAGAAGGCCCGATGCTGGTACTGGTGGAAACCCACAGCCAGAAGGATTTCCTCCAGACCCTGCCCGGCCAGTGGCAAAAAACAGGCGAAGGCGGCCGCTGGACCGTGTGGATGAGAAAATAAAAAGAAGGGGTGTGAAAAAAGTGCTTCTTCACACCCCTTCTTTTTAATGGTTCCCCAAATACCACTGGACAAATTGCTTGGCGATGCGGCCATTGCGCCCGGAATGTTCCATTTCCCAGCGCACGCCCAACACCCGCAGTTCTTCGGGCGGCAGTTTCACGCCCTCTTTCTGCAGTTCGTGGTCGATGATGGCCAGATACTCCTGTTGGGTGGGAGCCCCGAAATGGAGAATCAGCCCGAACCGGTCCGACAGAGAGATGGACTCGTTGGTGGCATCCTCCCGGTAGACTTCCGCATCCAGCTCGTCGCTGCGATCCGCCCAGGTCTCCTTCAGCAGATGACGCCGATTGCTGGTGGCACACAGCAGTACATTCTCCGGCTGGGGAGCCGCCCCGCCGTCGATGGCACTTTTCAGGTACTTGTATTCCTTCTCGTTCTCGTCGAAAGACAGGTCATCGAAAAAGAACAGGAACCGATGGCTGCGGATTCTCCCGGCCCGTTCCATGGCCTGAGCCAGCAAATGGAGCTCATCCCGCTTGATCTGCACAAGCCGCAGGCCCTGGGCGCTGAACAAAGGAATCAGCGCCTTGATGGACGTAGATTTCCCGGTACCCCGGCTGCCGGTGGACAGTACGTTGTTGCAGCCCCGGCCGGCCATGAACTGCCGGGTATTGGCCAGCAGCTGTTCTTTCTGGTCTTCATACCCCAGGATATCGTCCCAGGCATAATGGGGAAAATCCGGTATGCCCAGGAACCGTCCCTTCCGGTCCAGACAAAAGGCTTCGTACCGGGCCAGTTCGCCCCGCCCATACCGCTGGTAATGCTGCAGCAGGATTCCGGCCTGCTGGGCAGCTCCCGAAGCAGCCGTCAGCTGTTTCCCCAGCTGAGCTTCCAGGGGCGCTTTCCGGGTCCGGGCCGGTTCGTAATTCTCATAAAGACGGTCCCCGAACACCTGTCCCGCAGTCAGGGTGAAGAAGGGCTGTACTTGCTCCAGGTCCCGTACCAGGGCAGCCTGGATGCCGCTGCCCGCCTGGCCCTGTTCTTCCACCACTTCTCCGGCCAGGTTATTCCCTTCTGCCAGCAGATGGAAGAAATACCCCTGCCACAGATCTCCGGAAAGTCCAAGGGCTTCCGCCTGTTCCAGCAGAGCTTCCCGGGCCCAGGCCAGATGATGGGCATGTTCCGGATGCTTCTCCGCCCGGATCAGTTCCTGCAGCACCGGGTCCTTCCGGAGACTGCGCAATACGGTCAAATGGGCAAATACCCGAAAACTCGGGGTCTGTATTTCATTCAGATTCATGGTTTTCTCCTTCCGGAACTTCCTGCTCAGCCAGCAGTTCCCCCTTTACAGTTTTCGGTCCCCGTCCCAGGGCAATCTGACCGGTAGTGGCGATTTCCAGGATTTTATATTGTTTCAGCATCTGCTCCAGGGCCTGGATATGATCCGTACCTCCTGTCAGCCGCAGGATCAGCGACTCGGGATACACATCTACCACCTTGGCATGGAACAGATTGGCCAGATTGGTCAGTTCCTCCCGCAGCTGAGGTGTGGAAGCACTGACCTTGATCAGGGTCAGTTCGTAGCTCACCAGGGGTGCATCATCCAGGTTCACCACCTTCACCACATCGATGAGCTGGCTCAGCTGGTGCAGGGCCTGATCCAGCTGGAAGCGGCTCTCCACGCCCACCACCAGGTTGATCCGGCTCACTTCCGGAATTTCCGTATAGCCCACATTCAGACATTCGATATTGATGTTCCGGCGGGCAATGAGCCCTGCCACATGAGACAGGACCCCCGGCCGGTTATTGACCAAAAGGGCAATGTGCTGCCATTTCATGGTTTTCCTCCTTCTGTTTCCTCAGGACCCAGGATCATCTGATCCAGCCCCTTGCTGCCCGGCACCACCGGATACACTCGTTCATCCTCCGGAATAATCACTTCCAAAAGAGCCGAATCGTCCGTCCCAAACAGGAACTCCAGGCCTTCCGCCAGTTCTTCCGGGCGGCTGATGCTCCGGGAAGGGATTCCCATGGCTTCGGCAATGACCGCCATGGAAGGTTTGCGGATCAGTTTCGTCTGAGAATACCGTCCGCCCCGGAACAGACCCTGGAGCTGACGCACCATGCCCAGCTGGCCGTTGCGCAGTACCAGGGTCTTGACATGGATCCCGTAGGTGGGCAGGGTCGTGAACTCCTGGCAGTTCATCAAGATGCTGCCGTCCCCGGTGATGAGCAGGACGGTCTTATCCGGTTCTCCCACCTTGGCCCCCAAGGCTGCAGGCAGGCCGAAGCCCATGGTGCCAAGTCCCCCGGAAGTCAGGAAGTGCCGGGGCTCATCTGCAGGAAAGAACTGAGCGGCCCACATCTGATGCTGGCCCACATCCGTAACCACGATGGTATCCTTCGGGGCCACACGAGAGGCTTCCTTCAGGACTGCTTCCGGCGAAATGCCGCCGCTGCAGCGATGGGCCGAAAAAGGCATCTCCTTTTTCATTTCTTCTGCCTGTTCCCGCCAGGAAGCAAAAGTCTCCCGGCATTCCGGAGCAAAGGATTCGGTCATCTGGCGGAGCAGGGGCAGGGATTCCTGCAGATTTCCTGGAACAGCTACCTGCACCGGGATGATTTTATTGATTTCCCCCGGTTCCACATTGAAATGGACAATCCGGGCCGCCGGAGCGAACAGACTGGCCTTGGCGGTGGATCGTTCATCGAACCGCACCCCGAAAGCCAGCAGCAGGTCACAGCCGGACACGGCCCGGTTGGCCGCATAACTGCCGTGCATGCCCAGCATCCCCAGATTCTGGGGCAGGCTGTCGGGCACAGCACCCTTGCCCATCAGAGTCGTCACCACCGGGATGCCTGTTTCTTCTGCCAGCCGGGTCAATTCAGGCCCCGTCTCCGAAAGGATCACGCCGCCTCCGGCCATGATCACCGGCCGATGCGCCTGACGCAGGGCTTCCGCAGCCCGCTTCACATCGCTGCGGCGGGGATGGAGCCCCCCCTGATACCCCAGCATATGTACCGTTTCCGGATACTTGAAATCCAGTTTCGCATCGAACACATCAGTGACGATATCGATGAGCACCGGCCCCGGACGTCCGGTCCGGGCAATGTAGAACGCTTCCTTCAGCACCTGGGGCAGGTTTTCCACCTGCCGCACCAGATAATTGTATTTGGTGATGGATGTAGTGATCCCCGCCGTATCCGCCTCCTGGAAAGCATCCTGGCCAATCAGGGACGTGGCCACCTGGCCGCTGATGATTACCAGGGGAATGGAGTCCATATGGGCTGTAGCAATACCCGTAACCATATTGCAGACCCCCGGTCCGCTGGTAGCAATGCACACACCCACCTTCCCCGTAGCCCGGGCATAGCCGTCGGCTGCATGGACGGCCCCTTGTTCGTGGCCGGTGAGGATATGCGGGAATTTCGTTTTATAAATGGCATCATACAGGCCCAATACGGCACCTCCGGGGTACCCGAAGACCACAGGGACCTGTTCAGCCTTCAAACATGCAAGGATGGCTTCTGCGCCGGTCATTTCCATCAAAAAACCTCCTTTTCTTTCCTGCCGCTGTCCAAAATCCTTTTCAATCTTCGCCCTGGTATCGGGGCTTTTTCCTTTTCAAACGGATCCTGGTATCGGGATCCTTTTTTTGGACAATAAAAAAACCGTCCCACAAAAGGGACGGAAAATCCGCGGTACCACCCTGTTTCCCCGGAACCGGATCCGGAGCACTCTGTCACGTACTAGCATACGCGCTTCCGGTAACGGGGAATACCGTCCAGGCCTACTGGAATCTGGTTCAGCCTGTCTCCTCCGGGACCAGTTTCACACAGTGCCTCTCCGTGGCTCACACCGGCCGCCACGTCTCTGCAGAGATTTCCTGTCCTACTCTTTCCCCTCATCGGATTCTTTTGTGAAATTGTGAATTATTGCTATTTTATCTTGCGCGTGGACACTTGTCAACGATTTTTCCAAGAAAGTTCCAAAATTCCATTAATCATAAAATATCCGTAAACAAATGAACACTTTTCTTCTGCCTCATCCGAAATCTCTCTGAAAAATGCTATAATGGAAGCATTCAAAAGAAAGGAGTGTCCTGCCCATCGCAGGGCGTTGTGGAACCTATGCGCTGGAAAGATCTGCCCATCCGGAAACGCCTGCTGGCGGCCAACTATCTGATGATCCTGACCCCGCTGCTGTGCTTTATGCTGCTCAGTGCAGGGATTTTCTGGATCTTTGGCATGGAGAACCTGAATCGCAGCAGCGTGCTTTCCTTCATCTGGCCGGAAAGCGGCCCCACCCTGTCCATCCAGTTCGAACTGACCCGGCTGCGGGTCCGGGCAGATCACTATGATCCGGCCAGGCCCCGGCCCCTGCTGCTGGTCAGCGATCACCTGGAGGACCAGGGCCTGCGGGTCATGCTGGCCCAAAACGGCGTTCCCTTCTATGTAACAGCAGGCCAGGATGCGGAAGAGATCCGAAAGACCGCCGAAGCCGAAACCCCGGAGGGCCGTGGCGCCATCAGCTGGGGCAAAAAGGGCGTTGTCTTCCGCTATCGTTCTGCGCAGACCGGCGTGGAAGCTTATGTCGCAGGTGCCGACCCCCTGGTAGAAATGGACGATACCTTTTCCATGCATTCCAAGGAGCTGTTCAAGGGCAGCTTCATCGGCGCCTTTCTGCTGGTGCTGCTCATGGCAGCCCTGGCCGGTCTGGCCCTGTCCCGGCTCATGGCAATCCAGCTGCTGAAGCCGCTGAACAAGCTGCGCCTGGTAGCGGCCCAGGTCAGCCGGGGCGACCTGGATACACCCGTGCAGGCAGACAGCAAGGATGAAATCGGTGATACCCTGCGGGCCTTCGAAAAGACCCGTACGGAGCTGAAAGCCGCCCGGGAAAAACAGCTCCTGTACGACCAGAGCCGAAAGGAACTGCTGGCCGGCATCGCCCACGATCTGGCCACTCCCCTCACCAAGATCCAGGGTTATGCCTCCGGCATCAAGGATGGCATTGCCGATACTCCGGAAAAACAGCAGCGCTACCTGGACAAGATCCTGGAAACTGCTGAGAGCATGGCCAAGCTGAATCAGACCCTGTTCCTGTTCTCCAAACTGGACCTGGACCAGATCCCCTTCCATTGGGAAACGGTGGATCTGGCACAATACCTGACCGATTACGTTACGGAGCAGCAGGATCACTGGAACCGGAACGGCCTTTCCGTTTCTTTCCACAATGACCTGCCCCAGGCCCTTGTCCGGCTGGACCGGGATCAGTTCGCCCGGGTGCTGGAGAACCTGCTGAGCAACAGCTGGAAGTACAAGACAGGCCGACAGGGCAGTGTAGTGCTGACCCTTGGTCCCGGTTCCAGAGGACACCTGCGTCTGACCTGCGCCGATGACGGACAGGGCGTAACCCCTGAGCAGCTGAGCAGGATCTTTGACAGCTTCTACCGTACGGACCGGGCCCGGACCCATGTAGCCGGGGGCAGCGGCCTGGGTCTCGCCATCGTCCAGAAGATCATCGCCGCCATGAAAGGACGCATCTGGGCAGAAGCCAATACGCCCCGGGGCCTGCGCATCTGTATAGAAATTCCTGAAGAGGAGAAAAACAATGCAAAAAATCTTGATTATTGAAGATGATATGGATATTGCGGAACTGGAACGGGATTATCTGGAAGCCAACGGTTTCGCCGTAGAAATCGTGGGGGACGGCACCCTGGGTGAAAAACGGTCCCTGGAAGCCGATGTGGACCTGATTCTGCTGGATATCATGCTTCCCGGCATGGACGGTTTCCAGGTATGCCGGAAGGTACGGGAAGTACGGAATATCCCCATCCTTCTGGTTTCCGCCCGTCAGGAGGATGTGGACAAGATCCGGGGTCTGGGCCTGGGCGCTGACGACTACATCGTAAAACCTTTCAGCCCCAGCGAACTAGTAGCCCGAGTGAAAGCCCACCTGCAGCGGTACCAGCAGCTTACCGGCAAAAAAGACACCGCCAATGTGCTCCAGCGGGGAGCCCTGACCATCGACAGGGACGGCCACCGGGTGTTCCTGGACGGCAGGGAAGTGCCCATGCCCAACAAGGAATTCTCCCTGCTGCTGTTCCTGGCTGAGAATCCCGGCGTGGTGTTCAGCAAGGAAACCCTGTTCGAACGAATCTGGGGCGAGGATTCCCTGGGAGACACAGCCACAGTTTCTGTACACGTGAACCGGATCCGGGAAAAGATCGAACCTTCCACTGCCAAGCCTGCCTACATCGAAACTGTATGGGGCGTGGGATATCGATTTAAAAAATAAAAATCTCTAGTTTCGAGTCACTAGTCTCTAACGAATGAAAGCCTGTTTGCGCCGGCAGAAAATAGGAGCTGTGAAGGATTTTTTCACAGCTCCTTATTTTTTACCCAAATGCATGATTTTCAACGATATTCCTCGCCCACGTCCCGATACAGCGGTTCCCATTGGTTGTAGCAGATGTTGCTCCACACTTCCTCTCCGTATTCCGGACTCCACTGCATAAGTGCCTTCCCCATCCGGGTAAGGGTCAGGGACAGCCAATTTAGTTTTTCCCGCAGATCCTCTGGCAGGGCCCGATACGTATAGGTTTCCCGGGTATAGGCCAGTTCCCGCTGCAGGGATTCCACATCCTGCTGGATTTCCGTCACAGGTCGTTGGTTTTTAGACAGTTCCCGGTAGTACTGCCGCATCCGGTCCCACTGCCGGTCCAGGATCAGGATTTCGTCCGTATACGCCTTTTTCCGATTTTCCATTTCCAGGGCACTTCCCAGATAGTCTTCGTGCACATACCAGATCTGGGCTTCCTGAAGCAGGGAAACCCGGGCAAATCCGTCCTGGCTGGACAGGTATTCCACCGGTTCCCCGAAACGCCAGTAGCCCACAGGCTGGCTTTCCAGGCTGGAGCCTGTCCGCCGGTGCACTTCCCGTCCGATGATGCAGTAGATTTTTCCCCGCTGGAAGGCCCCCGCCACGCCGGGAAGCCCTGTTATAAGCACCAGCACAAAAGCCAGCAGCCCTTTCAGCAGCTTTTTCATGGTCGTCCCTCCTTGCTCCATTTTCCCTGTCCGATCAGAAATCCAGACGGTACAACTGGCTCTTCGCGGCTTTGTCGAAGCCCACCTGGAAGAACAGATGATCCTCTCCATCCGCCATCAGGTTCCGAATCAGATGGCTGTCGGGAATCTGGGAAAGTTCCAGATCGGTCACGTAGGCGCCTGTTTTCCTGTCATAGAGACGGATACAGCCCGTCAGCTTCTTATCCTTGTTGAAGGTCCCCAGGATTCCCAGGTACTGCCGGGTGGTGACCACCTGGCCCAGGTGGTTGTGACTGGCCTGCGGGATGGGCTGATTCAGTTCCAGCACCCGCAGCTCTTTGCCTTCCGGGTCATAGGTATGGAGGGAATAGGTCCAGTTCTTCCCCTGCCGCGAACCGTGCTTGTTCAGCCAGCGCACGTAGAAGCCATCCGCATCCGCGGCCATCAGATGGGGTGATTCCAGATTCCGTTCCGCTTTCATCCGGGCGATATCAGCCCGACTCAGGAGGACTTTGGCAGCCGAGAAGCCCTGGATATCCAGTTTTCCCCGCTGCAGAGCGCTTTTGGCCATGAAGTAGGCGATATCCGTGCCATAAACAGAACGGAACTGGGCTTCTCCCTGCTTCCGGGGGACCAGGCTCACCTGCTCACCCTGGGCGATTCCCAGGAGATCTCCCTTGTTTTTTTCCGTCCGAGCCCAGAAAAATACCTCTTTCCCATTGGTGGTCATCTGGTCATTGCCCATGACGGCAATCTTTTTCCCGTCATCGATCCGTCCCCCCTCATAGGGAAAACGGAGCAGCTGCCATTCATATTTGTCATTTGCCAGATCTTTTTTGGCCAGCCCATAGATGGCCTCTCCGGTCACAGCGAAACACCCCTCGAAGAAAGAGGGAAGATCCGCCCCGGTAAAAGTATAGACCGGCAGTTCTCTATCGCCCAATTTCAGAGCAGCCACTTTTTCCGGCAGCTGCGGAGGATCCGCTTTTTTCCCACCTGAAGGATTCTGGGCTCTGCCTCCGCAACCGGTCAATAGCCCGCAAAGCAGACCCATAGCCAGGATACCCTCCAGCATCTTTTTCCATCGTTCCATGTGCTCGCCACCTTTCTCTCTTTACCCGTTTTCTTCTTTTCGGACCGTTCAAAGCCCGGTCAGCTGCCGGAGCCGGCCCTGGCCCCGGGGATTCTCATAGCCAGGCCCCACCTGACCGTCCAGCGCCCTTACATAGGCTGCCAGCACGTCAACATCGGAAAGGCCCGGTTCTGCCACCAGCGGTGTCCCGGAAAGCATGGTCATCCCATTGCCTCCGTCCCCCAGGATGTACCGGGGGCCGGCCACCAGATAATCCTCCTCCGGATCCAGGGGTTTCCCGTCCACCTGCACATCCCTGACCCGCCGGGAGCCACGGATCCTAACAAAATTTCCTTTGGCATCCAGCTCTACCCCGGAAGGAAGGGAAACATCGATGGTGTACGTGAGACCGGACGTGTGCAGCAGCCCTCCATTTTCTTCCGGCAGCAGAGATGCTCCCATTTCCAGAGCATCCAGCAGCTGCTGGCCGGTCACACTGCGAAGGACAGCCTGATTCCCGAAGGGAAACAAGGTCATCAGGGTCTTCCGGGACCATTCTCCCCGGGGCAGGCCCGCCCGGATGGAACCACCGTTGACCAAACCCACCTGAGCCTTGAACGTATGGCGGAAGGCATCTGTCAGAAAATCTGTCAGGTTGGTTTCCCGGGTACGCACCGCCCGTTTTCCGTCCAGTTCCTGGACCAGTTCCACGCTGGAACGGCCCACGGGCCGGGACAGCGCCCGGTCCACCCTGGCCAGTTCCTTTGCCACGGCTTTCTCCACCCCGGGCTCAGGCGGCGGCAGTTCTGCCACCTGAGTGGCCCAGATCGTCCCATCCTCCTGGATGACCAGCCGGCCCACGGACTGGAGCTTGGTTCCCGTCTGAACCAGTGGCCGCAGGGTTCCGTCCCGGTCAGGTACCCGCTTCACATACACTTCATGGGAATGTCCGTCGATAGCCCCGTCCACTCCTTTCAGGCGCTGGAGCAGGGTTGCACTGGACCATTCCGGAATCACGCCGTCAGACCCCAGATGCCCCACCAGGAGGACGGTATCAGCACCGGACCGGCGGGCTTCGTCCACGGTTTTCTGAACCTGCCGGGCCAGTTTCTCCCCGGTCCGGTCTTCGCAGAAGCCATAGATGAAACGGCCCTGGGTATCCTGGAAGAACCGGGGTGTGGAAGAAACCAGGGTACCCGGCGTAGTCACGCCCACCAGAGCCACCTTCCGTTCTTTGAAGGAAAACAGTCTGTACCCGGGCAGGACATTCCGTCCTGTATCCGTCCGGAGGAAATTGCAGCTGGTATAGCCGCATTTCAGTTCCCTGGCCCGTTCCAGGAAGGCATCCATCCCGTAATCGAACTCATGGTTCCCGGGTACAGCGAAATCGTAGCCGGCCCGGTTCAGCAGCTGGACCAGGGCCCTTCCCTTCGTCAGGCTGCCCAACGGTTCTCCCTGGATGGCATCCCCGGCATCCACCAGGAGCACGGCCTTTCCTTCCCCCTCCAGTTGTTTTTTCAGTGCGGCCACCCGGGCCAGAGTCAGGTTCTGCCCCACCCCGCAATGGATATCGTTAGTGTGGAGCACTGTCACCGCAGCCTGGGCCACCGCCAGCCAGGACAGTACCACCAGGGAAATGCCCAGTCCCAGGCTCATCAGACCCATTCTATATACTGTACCCATAAGTATGGACACTTTTTAAGAGTAGTACCTACCCACAAAATTGGACAGCCTACAATTTGAATCCTTTAAAATTGACGTGTTCATTTTAGACCCAACCTATTGAACACAATCATGTGTATGTGGTATC
>NZ_JBNMIU010000020.1:0-32600 GCF_050873445.1 Acidaminococcus sp.
ATAAGCCCCTCGAGTGAGGGGCTGCCAGGAAATGTAGTGCGGTTGGTAGCCTTTAAATCTAGGGCCTTAAGGCCGAGGCAGGTAACGCGGCTTATAGCCGCAGAGCAAACTACCCGTTATACGGGTAGTTTTGATTTGTGCTATAATAATGCCCGTATTACAGAAAGGCGGGAGACTATGTTCAAGAAAATCGTATTGTGTTGCTGTCTGCTGGCCCTGCTGGTGGCTGGCTGCGGCAAGGAATCCAATAAAGCGGAGAATCTCCAGGTGGCTTCCTATCCGGGCTGGGTGGAAATCAAGGCCGGGGATCAGGCCAGCTTTGCTGTGCCGCCGGAAATGATCCTCCAGAGCCAGGAGAATCGGGACAATCTGTTGCAGGCACCGGATCTGGATCCGCTGCTGAAGGTGTGGCTGGAAGCGGATCAGAAAACGGTGAAGCAGCCCGGCTGTGTCATCGTCCAGAGCGGGAAATTGGATCCCATCCCATGGAATACGGACGAAAAACCGGTGTGGGTGGAATTCAAGACCATGGCCAGCCCGGAAAAACTGCCCAAATACGGGCAGAATCTGGGGCTGAAGGGAGAGGAAATCCAGGACTTCGGGAATATTACCCAGAAAAGCCTGACGGGTATATACAACAAAGCATTGCCGGCAGGGTACAGCCTGAAGTTCTCTAACTGGCAGCCCATGAAGAGCACGATTGTGAACGGTGTGGAGAATCTCCATACTTCCTTTGATATGGAAGTACTGAAGGAGGGAAATCACTTGATTACATTCCACGCAGAACGATGGACCCTGTTCAACCGGGATCGGATCCATACCCTGATGGTCATGTGGAACAAGGCGGATGACGGTTACTGGAGTGCCGATGAACATAAGCTGACCCACATCATCAACACGTTGAAGATCACTCCCAGCAAAGCGAAGTAATTGAAGGAGCCAATCATTCATTATCAAAAGACTGCCGATTTTGGCAGTCTTTTTGATTTTTCCATTGCTTTTGGCGATGGATTTAAATTATAATAATTTTAGCAAAGTTCTGATTCAATTGGACTTTATTATTTTGAAGGAGCTGATTCCTATGCAGGAGATTCACGATATTGGATTTATCGGCACCGGCATCATGGGGAAATCCATGCTGCGGAACCTGGGAAAAGCCGGGTATACCATGCATTGCTATGCTCGCCATCCCCAGAAGGTGGCAGATCTGAAGGAAGAAGGTGTGGCCATCCATCCTTCTATTACCGATTTGGCCAAAGCCTGCCAGTGTATTATTACCATCGTGGGATTTCCCAAAGATGTAGAGGAAGTGTATTTCGCATCGGGTGCCCTAATGGAAAGTGCTGCACCGGGGACCATCCTGATTGATATGACCACTACCAGCCCCACCCTGGCCCAGAAGCTGTATGCAGAAGGGAAAAAGAAGGGCTTCCACGTGCTGGATGCCCCTGTGACCGGCGGAGATACCGGCGCAAAGAATGGCACACTGTCCATCCTGGTGGGCGGTGACAAGGCAGATTTCGAGATGCTGCAGCCTGTTTTCCGGGGTATGGGGACCAATATCAACTATATGGGCGGAGCCGGAATGGGCCAGCATGCCAAAATGGCCAATCAGATCATGATTGCCGGTGCCATGTCCGGGGTCTGCGAAGCTCTGAACTACGCCAAAGCCAACGGACTGGATCTGGAGACGCTGCTGAAGGCTGTTTCCACCGGAGCGGCCGGCAGTGCCCAGCTGAATGCCTTTGGGCCCAAGATGATCAAAGGGGACTTTGCCCCAGGCTTCTTCCTGAAACACTTCATCAAGGATATGGGGCTGGCCGAAGAGGAAGCAGAAAAGAAGGAACTGGAACTGCCGATACTGCAGCAGGTGCTGAAGGAATACCGGGAACTGGAAAAAGAAGGCAAAGGAGATCTGGGAACCCAGGCACTGTATACGTATTATCAGAAAAAGTGACCACAGAAAGGAAGCTGTGCATTCTGATTGGTTTCATCCCTGCAGGCAGGGCATCAATACAAAAAAACAGAGAGAATTGTCAGGAAAGGATGCGATCGTATGGGTAGAAAGAAATGGCTGGCAGTGGCAGCGGCGTTATTGGCCTGTGGTTCATTGCTCCTGGCCGGCTGCGGCGGTGACAAAAAGGAGACTGGCGGTAAGAAAGGGGTATCCGGTAATGTGATGGTCTATACTTCCATGTATCCGGACGTCGTCAACTCCATGTGCAAACCGAAAGTCCAGAAGGCATTTCCGGATCTGAAGGTGAATTGGTTCCAGGGCGGGACGGAAAAAATCAAGACCAAGGTTGCCGGGGAAGTCAAAGCCAACAAGATCAGTGATGATGTACTGATGGTAGCCGATCCTTCGTATTATATCTATCTGAAGGAAAAAGGCCTGCTGCTCAATTACAAATCGCCGGAAACCAAGCACCACATCATGGAAGTGGACAAGGATGGGTCCTGGGCTGCTGTCCGGGTCTGCAACATGATCATTGCCTACAACAAGGATAAGCTGAAACCGGAAGATGTTCCCAAAAGCTGGAAAGATCTGACAAATCCCAAATACAAGGGCCGGATTGCTATGCCCAACCCGCTGCTTTCCGGGACAGCCTATGTAGCCGTAGGCTCTCTGGCAGATAAATTCGGCTGGGAATACTTCGATGCCCTGAAAGCCAACGGACTGCGGGTGGAAGAAGGCAACAGCGCCATCCAGAATAAACTGCTCACCGGGGAATACATGGCGGCCATCATTCTGGAAGAAAACATTTTGAAACTGCAGCAGACCAAAAAGGAACCGCTGGAAGTGGTTTATCCGGAAGAAGGATGCATCCTGATTTCTTCGCCTATCGGCATCTTCAAGGCCACCAAGAATCCGGATGGAGCCAAAGCGCTCACCGACTGGTGGCTGAGCAAGGATGGCCAGGCTGCAGTGACGGCCGGCTGGATGTACTCTGTGCGGGATGATGTGGATAAACCGAAGGGAGCCAAATACAGCCTGAAAGAATTGCTGCAGAAGGCACTGAAGGTGGATTGGGAAAAACTGACCAAAAATGAATCCCAGATCAAGGAAGAATTCCGGTCCAGAGTCATGGATCAATGACCTGCGTTTGAACGACATGTGATGCCTGTTTTGCCTGGCAAGAAAAGGGAGTCAGGGGCTGGAATTCCAGCTCTGGCTCCTTTTCTGCCAGACCGGCATAAAGGAGTTTATGGTGAAAAAATGGAACTTGCCTCGAATCGACAGTAAATTCGTGGTCATCGCCCTATCCGTAGTGACACTGATCTATTTCATCGTACTGCCTTTGGCGGTCCTGATCTATGACAGCGTCATGGTGAACGGGACGTTTGACCTGAGCAATTATGCGGCAGTGTACAGTCAGAAAGTGAACTTGAGAGCCTTGTGGAATACCGTGGAGATCTCTCTTCTGGTCATGGCTCTCAGCGTGTTGATTACTTTTCCACTGGCCTGGCTCATTGGTCGTACGGACTTGCCGGGACGGAAAAAATTCCGGACCCTGCTGGTAGCCAGCTATATGATTCCGCCCTATGTGGGCGCCATTGCCTGGACTCAGCTGCTGAATCCAGATGTGGGGTATCTGAACCAGCTGCTCCAGAGTATATTTTCCCTGTCCCAGGCTCCCTTTAACATTTATACCCGGGGTGGGATGATCTGGGTACTGACCTTATTCTATTCGCCCTTTGCCTTCATTACGATTTCCCGGGCCATGGAAAAAATGGATCCTACCCTGGAGGAGGCTTCCCGGATTGCCGGGGCCTCACCGTTGAAGGCGTTGTGGGATGTGACATTGCCTCTGATGGCTCCCAGTATCCTGGCCGGCGGCCTCCTGGTGTTCATCGGTGCGGGTTCCTGCTTTGGGATTCCGGCCATTGTGGGGATGCCCGGCAATATCGAAGTACTGACCACCCGGATTGTTTCCTTCGTATACATGGGGGATGACAAGGGCATTCGGGATGCTACTACGCTTGCGGTATCTCTGATGTTCCTGGCAAATGGGCTGCTGTTCTTCATGAGCTGGATGCTGGGGCGTAAGGACTATACCACCATCAGCGGTAAGAGTACCCGTCCGGTATTGGTGGAACTGGGAAAATGGAAGGGACTGGCAACTTTCTTCGTGGGAGCCTATGCTTTCCTGTCCGTGATCCTGCCATTGGGTTCCATCATCATGACCTCTTTTATGGTCAGTATGTCCAAAGGCATTCGGCTGGATAACTTCGGCATCGATGCCTGGGTTCCGGTCCTGGAGAACAGCCAGTATTTGGATTGTATCTGGCGGTCTTTGGGTTATGCCTTTATTTCGGCCTGCATCGGGACCCTGCTGGCGCTGTTTGTGGCTTATCTGTCCGTAAAAACAAAGGTGCCGGGACGATCCCTGCCGGATATCCTGGTCATGGTGGGAGGCAGTACCCCCAGTGTGGTCATTGCCCTGGCCCTGATCATCTTCTTTTCCGGCAATTTTGGGCTGAACCTGTATTCTACCATGTGGATCCTGATTGCCAGTTATCTGGTGAAATACATGACCATGAGTGTACGGACCATTGCGGCTTCTTTGAGTCAGATTTCCAGCAGCCTGGAGGAAGCTGGGCTCAATGCCGGGGCGGACTGGCTGCGGATCTGCAAGGATATCATCATGCCGCTGATTGCGCCGTCCATCGTGGCCGGCTGGTTCCTGATCTTCATGCCCAGCTTCTATGAACTGACCATGTCCAACCTGCTCTATGGCAGTGATACCCAGACCATCGGGGTGCTGCTGTATGAATTGCAGACCTATGCGGATACCCAGAATGCTTCGGTCCTGTCCGTGATCATCCTGCTGATCGTCATGGTGGGGAACCTGATCCTGAACAAAGTGTCCAAAGGCAACATTGCCATCTGATGAGGAGGAAATATCGTGTCACAAGTCAAATTGGTACATTTGTATAAACGGTTCGGGAATGTAACCGCTGTGGGAGATTTCAACTTGGAGGTCCGGGAGGGGGAATTTATATCCTTCCTGGGGCCTTCCGGCTGTGGTAAATCCACTACCCTGCGGATGATTGCCGGGTTCGAACGGCCTACCGAAGGGGATATCCTTCTGGGGGAGCAGGTGGTGAGCAGTGCGGAAGCCAATGTATTTGTACCACCGGAAAAACGGAATATCGGGATGGTGTTCCAGTCCTATGCTGTGTGGCCCCACATGACCGTGGCGGAAAATGTGGCTTATCCGTTGAAAATCCAGAAAGTACCCCGGGAAGAACGGGACAAACGGGTGAAGGAAGCCCTGGCAATGGTCCATCTGGATCGGTATGGAGAGCGGTATCCCAGCCAGCTTTCCGGGGGCCAGCAACAGCGGGTAGCTCTGGCACGGGCTCTGATTGCCCGGCCCGGACTGTTGCTTTTGGATGAGCCCTTGTCCAACCTGGATGCCAAGCTGCGGGAAAGCATGCGGTTCGAGATTTCTTCTTTGCAGAAACGACTGGGGATTACGGTCATCTATGTGACCCATGACCAGTCGGAAGCGATGACCATGAGCGACCGGATTGTGGTGATGAATGCCGGTGTGGTCCAGCAGGTGGGCAAACCTTATGATGTCTATACCCATCCGGCCAATAAGATGGTGGCTGATTTCATCGGCCTGGTGAATTTCCTGCCGGCCGAGGTGAAAGAGGACAGGATTTTTGTGAAGGGGACCCAGGTGTCCTTTTCCAATACGGCCGGTCTGCCTCAGGGCGAAGCCGTACTGGGAGTGCGGCCGGAGAACATCACTCTTTCCAAGACGGGAGGGATGCTCCAGGGCCAGGTGAAGCATCGGTTCTATATGGGAGATGCGGTGGACTATCGGATCCAGGTGGGAGAACAGGTGCTGCGGGTGATCACCCACGGCAGTTCTTATCACCAGTGGGCTGACGGAGAAACCATATATCTGGATCTGGATGCGGTGATTCCTCTGGGCAACGAGAAAAACAACTACATCATTACGTAAAAAAGAAGGGGCTGTGAAGAATTTTTTCACAGCTCCTTTTACAGTTCTACCATCCTGCTTTTCTGTTTCAGCCGCTGGACGGTTTCGGCCAGGCCCTGCTGGAGGGAGGGGTAGCCAATCTTACGCAGTCGTTCTATGGGCCCGGAAATGCTGAGCACAAAGATTTTTTCTTTCAAGTGCAGGGGCATGGCGATGGCAGCCACGCCCTGGTCCACTTCTCCTTCAGATACACAATATCTGTCTCGCAGGATCTGAAGCAGCTGGTTCTTCAAGATCCGCTGCTTCATCCGGTCTTCCGGATACAAATCCCCGATGAGGGTGTTCCGCAGTCCTTCCGGCTGGGCTGCAAGAAGTGTCTTGCCGGAGGCTCCGATATGCAGGGGTACGATGTATCCCCGTTCTCCGGCGATGCCTAGGCGGTGGCGGCTCTTGGCCATATCCACACAGATCCCTGTATGGCCCAGGAGTACGGACAGGACCACGGTTTCGTTGAACTGTTCGGCCAGCCGGTGCATCTCTTCGGAAAGGAGATCCCGGGAGGTATTGTGGACGGAAACGGCGGAGGCCACCAGCAGGATACCGGTGCCCAGGCAGTAGCGCCCGCTCTGGGGGGATTGGCGGATCCAGCCGGCGTACTGCAGGGTGCGCAGCAGCCGGTAGACCGTGGTTTTGTGCAGGTCCAGAGCCCGGCTGATTTCCGTCAGGCTCAGAGATTCCTTGCGCTGGGAGGCATACAGTTCCAGGATGCGGGTAGCGTGCAGGACGGAGTGGACCAGGGGGGTAGTTTCGGCCATGATGGGACTCCTTTCTGAAAAGAAATGATATTTTCGCCCCCATTATAAGAGAGCCCAATCCCGGCGTCAAGCCAATCTGTTTCACTATAGTGTACGAATTGCAAAATGGTGTCCGTTTTCGTTGACTTCTCCGAATGGGCTTTCTATAATGAGGCCATACATGGAAAAACCGGTTTCCAATGAGAAGGAGAGAAACTTATGGATAACTTCAGTCTGCAAAAACCTTTGAATATGGCCCCTACGGGCATTGCCACTTTTGCCAAGAGCGAAATCGTTACAGATATCCATCATCTGAATGCGGATATTGCTGTCATCGGCGCTCCCTTCGATCTGGCCATCCAGGGCCGGACGGGCTGCCGCCTGGGGCCTCGGGGCATCCGGCTGGGTTCCACCCGGTTCAGCTATAAAAAAGGCGGTACCTATGATTCTGAACGGAAAGAATTCTATATGGATACGGACAAATGGAAAGTGGTGGACTGCGGCGATGTGGACTATATCCCCGGGGATCTGCTGGGCACCATGGCCAATCTGCGGGAAGCGGTGAAGATCATCCAATCCCAGAAGGCGATGCCAGTGGTCCTGGGCGGTGACTGCGGTGTGGATTTCCCTATGCTCCAGGGTATGGAAGGCGTGGGAGATTTTGATATCATCCACATCGATGCCCATCTGGACTGGACAAAACCTCTGGACGGACAGAAATACTTCAATGGCTCTCCCATGCGGAATGCGGCCGGACTGCCCTATGTAGGACGGATCCTGCATCTGGGTATCCGGGGCATCGGAAGCAGCGGCCCGGAAGACTTTGCGGAAGCACGGGAACACGGGGATGGCATCTATTCCGTGCGGGATGTGCGCAGAAAAGGGATCGATGCCATCCTGGATGAATTCCGGCCAGCCCCGAAAGTGGTGCTGTGCTTCGACATCGACGCCATGGATGCGGTCTATGCACCGGCCACCGGTTCTCCCATGTTCGGAGGTTTCAACTATGATGATGCCGTGGATATGCTGGAAGCCATTGCCCGCCATACGGAACTGGTGGGGATGGTGCTGACGGAAGTGGCCCCTCCCTTCGACGATGTGGGTGGCACCACCGGCTACCTGGCAGCCCGGCTGATTTCCGATATGCTGGGGTTTGCCACCAAGGCCAGAGAACCGAAGGCATAAGAGATGATGGAAGCGAACAGAAGACGGCCCGGGCAATGGATCACCATGATCGGCTTCTGTGTGGCCATGGAGGTGATCCTGGCCCGGTTCCTGTCCCTGCATACCTGGAATCTGAAAATCGGGTTCAGTTTTCTGCCGGTGGTGGCGGCGGCCTATTGGGGAGGGCCTATGGCCGGAGGTCTGACCGGGGCCCTGGGGGACCTGATCGGCGCTCTGCTGTTCCCGGTGGGGGCCTATTTCCCCGGTTTTACTTTGTCGGCCTTTCTGGACGGAGCAGTTTATGGAACCGTTTTCCGGAAGGGAATCGGCAAAAAGCAGATCCTGCTGGCAGTCTTGATCGTACAGCTGGGCATCAGTCTGCTGTTGAACACGTTCTGGCTGACAGTGCTTTTCCAGGTTTCCTGGAAAAGTCTGGTGCTGCTGCGTTTGTTCCAGTGCACCACTGGGATCGCAATCAAGTTCCTGGTTTTGCATCTGGTGTTTCCGGTGCTGCAGAGGCACCTGCCCAAAATGGCATAAAAAAAGGGTGCGAAGAAATGATTTCTCATTTTTTCACACCTTTTTTTTACAGCAGATATTCCAGCAGGGCGAAGACGCCGCCGCCGGCTACTACGGCTACACCCAGGGATTTGGTCTTCAATACCAGCGGAGTGATGATCAGCGTGGTCAGCAGGGGGATATTGGAAAGTGACAGGTTCAGGTGGCCCTGGGTCAGGAAAATGTCAGGAAAAATCAGGGCACCGAAAATCGCTGGGGGAACGAAATTCAACCATATCTTGAACCAGTGGGGAATGGGGTGCTTCTTGATGATGACCATGGGAATCACCCGAGGCAAAAAGCCTGTCAAGGCCATGATCAGTATCACGGTCAGGATGTACGTTTGATTCATATGGGTCATAATCCGGTCCCTCCTTCTTCCATGGTTCCATAGGCTTCTTCTTTAGGAATGGTTTCTGTGTTCTTTTTTGCTGCTGCCTGTGTCTTGCCAGCTTTTTTTTCATGTTTCAGATAAAACCAGGCGGCAATTCCGGAGGGAATCAGGGAAGCCAGTACGATGTGCAGCTTAAAAGGTACGAACTGGGAAAGTACTACAGCCAGGATACCGGCGGCAATCCCGGTAATGATCAGGGTCCTGTCCTTCAGATAGTTGGACCAGATGCCCAGGAACATAGCCGTCAGGATGTAGGATACCAGGGACAGATCCAGGTGGATCATGGAAGAGGCATAACAGCCTGCGGCATTGGCTATGGACCATACGAGCATGCTGAGGAAATCCAGTCCCAGAGCTTCTTTGTGGGTCCAGTGTTCTTTTTCATCCTGGAAGGAGGAAAGGTTCAGAGCAAAAGTTTCATCGGTGGTCCCGTAGGAGAACAGCGTGGTGTACAGGCCTGATTGCTTGGAGACCAGTGGAGCCAGGGTGGAGGTGAACAGGGAGTAGCGCAGGTTAACCATCAGAATGGTCAGAGCGATGGATATGTCGGAAGCACTCTGGATCATCATGGCGATGCCGATGAACTGGGAACTTCCGGCAAAGGCCAGCACGCTCATGACGAACATCAGGAAGGGGGAGAGACCTGCCTTTTCACCCAGCATTCCGCAGGCCATTCCCAGGACGAGATAGCCGATGATGATGGGGGTATCTTTCTGCAATACCCTACGCGTGATATAGCCCATGAGAACACCTCTTTCTATGAAGAACAGATATTGGATTCTGCATACAGAATCCTTGGTCCCTATTATATACCACTTTACAAATTTTTACTATAGAAGCACGGATATGGTATAATAGGCCTATACTTGTGAGTATATAGATAAGTATGGAATTATAAATGAAAAAGAAACCATAAGATTTCATTGTTTTCTAACAGGAGTGATACCTATGGCCGAAATCAGACCGTTTGCTGCCCTGCGTCCGATACCGGAACTGGTCAGCCAAATTGCAGAATTACCCTATGATGTAATGAGTACCCAGGAAGCACGGGATATCCTGAAGAAAAATCCCCTAAGCTTCGTCCGGGTGAGCCGGGCCGAAGCGGATTTGCCGGAAGGGATTTCCGAAACGGATCCGAAAGTCTATGCCAGGGCCAGAGAGAATCTGGAGGATTATATTGCCAAAGGGCAGATGAAACAGGATCCCCAGCCCTGCTATTACATCTATCGCCAGCAGATGGGTGCTTATATCCAGATTGGTCTGGTGGCTGCCGCTTCCCTGCAGGAATATAAGGAAGGCATCATCAAACGGCACGAACTAACCCGTCCGGGTAAGGAAACGGACCGGGTGAACCACATCCTGGCTACGGAAGCCCAGACGGGACCGGTATTCCTGGCTTATCGGAGCAAAGGCCTCCTGACGGCTTTTCTGCTGGAATACATGGGCAGCCATACGCCAGTCTACAATTTCGTAGGGGATGACAAGGTGCGGCATACCCTGTATGTGATCAATGAACCCCTGAAAGTGAAGGAAGTAACCCGTCTGTTCCAGCAGGTACCGGAACTGTATATCGCTGACGGACACCATCGCTGTGCGGCTGCCATGCGGGTGGCAGAAGAACTGGGCAAACGGCCCGGTCAAACGGGGAAAGAAGAATATAACTACGTGCTGTCCGTGATCTTCCCCTCCAATATGTTGCATATCCTGTCCTACAACCGGGTGGTTCGGGATTTGGGCGAACTGAGCGAAGAAAAATTCCTGGAAATGGTTCAGGAAAAATTTATCCTGAAAAAGGATGAACGGCCGGTAGAACCTCAGGCTCCCCATACCTTTGGTATGTACATCGGTGGCCAGTGGTATAGACTGACAGCCAAAGAAGGGACGTATCCGGAAACTGATCCCATCCATTCTCTGGATGTAAGCATTCTGCAGGACAACCTGCTGGCTCCGGTATTGGGCATCGATGATCCCCGTACGGATCCCCGGATCGATTTCGTAGGCGGCATCCGGGGCCTGGAAGCGCTGGAGGATGCTGTGGATGGGGAGGATGCCACGGTGGCCTTCTCCATGTATCCCACATCCATGGATCAGCTGATGCAGGTGGCCGATCGGGGCGAAGTGATGCCTCCCAAATCCACCTGGTTCGAACCCAAGCTGCGGGATGCACTGACTGTACATATGATAGGAGATGGACAAGATGGGAAGAGTCTTTAATTTCGGGGCAGGACCCTCCATGATGCCTCTGCCGGTACTGGAACAGGCCCAGCGCGAGCTGCTGGATTATAAGGGCAGCGGCATGTCCATGCTGGAAATCAGCCATCGGAATGCACTGTTCGAAGAGGTGAACGACCAGGCCCAGGAACACATCAAACGTCTGCTGGGCATGGATGACAGTTGGGTGGTCATGTTCATGGGCGGGGGCGCCTCTCTGCAGTTTTCCATGGTCCCCATGAACTTTTTGACGCAGGGAAAAGTGGCTGCCTATGCCATTACCAGTACCTTTTCTGAAAAGGCCATCAAGGAAGCCCACAAAGTGGGTGACGCGGTGGAAATCTACAGCAGCAAGGCAACCGGCCTGGACCGGGTACCCCGTCCGGAGGAACTGGAACTGCCGGAAAACTGTGCCTATCTGCACCTGACCGGCAACTGTACGGCAGAAGGTCTGGAATATTTCGAATATCCGGATACGGGGGATGTGCCCCTGATTGTGGATATGTCCTCGGATATCCTGAGCCGTCCTATTGACCTGGATAAATTTTCTCTGATTTATAACGGCGCCCAGAAGAACATCGGGCCTGCCGGGGTGACTGTGGTCATGGCTAAAAGGGATTTCCTGAAGGGGCGGGATCCCCAGCTGCCTACCATAATGAATTATGAAACTTATGCAGATCACGATTCCACTTATAATACACCGCCGGTGTTCGGCATCTATCTGGTGGATCTGATGAGCCAGTGGCTGCTGGATCAGGGTGGCCTGGAAAAGGTAGAACAGAACAACATTGCCAAAGCCGGAAAGGTCTACAATCTGCTGGATGCCTATCCGGACTTCTATCGGGGCCATGCCCGGAAGGACAGCCGTTCTCTGATGAATGTGACCTTCAATCTGCCGACCAGGGAACTGGAGAAGAAATTCGTGGAAGAAGCCAAGGCCAATGGCCTGGTAGGTTTGAAAGGGCATCGCTCCATTGGCGGCATCCGGGCTTCCATCTACAACGCCATGCCGGCAGAAGGGGTGCAGGCGCTGGTGGATTACATGGAAAGCTTCTACAAGAAGAACCGGTAACAGTCCGCGTTTTCAAGAATCACAACAGCAGGGGCATTGCGAACCGGCAATGCCCCTTTTTTGCAGAGCCAAAAAGGAGTCAAGGTAATCATGTGTATCATGTTGCAGAATGGAGTCCCGGTCCTTCAGATTGACGCCATCTGTACTGTCGCATTGGCAGCTCTTATGCTGCTGCTGGGAGGCTTTTTGAAAGCCCATTCCAGCCTTTTACAGAAATATTGTCTGCCTGTGCCGGTGATAGGGGGTTTTCTGGCCATGCTCCTGGTGCTGGTCTGCCACCTGGCAGGCGTCCTGGAATTCGATTTCGATAAAAGTTTTCTCTATCCTTTTATGATGGCTTTCTTTACGGCCATTGGCATGGGGGTGAACCTGAAATCGTTCCAGAGCGGAGTCAACACCGGCGGGAAACTGCTGCTGGTCTATTGGGCCACCTGCGGGATCATTTCCCTCTGTCAGAACTGCATTGGCCTGGCTTTGGGCCATTTTCTCGATTTGGAACCTGCCTATGCCCTGCTGGCTTCCGCCATTTCCATGGTAGGCGGCCATGGAGCCGCCGGTGCCTACGGCAGTACCTTTGTGAGCATGGGGTATCCAGCCGCCATGGAGGTAGGAGCGGCTTCGGCAACCTTGGGACTGATTTTTGCCGTCATGGTGGGCGGCCCTCTGGGTCAGAAGCTGATCGAGCGGTACCAGCTGCGGCCGGATCCGGAGCAGCAGGAAACCAGCGTGGAAAGCACACCGGGAGAGAAACCTGCCCAGGTTCCCCTAAACCAGGCAGAGGTTTACATCAATATGGTGGTATTCCTGCTATGCATGGGCATCGGTACCCTGGTCTCGGGCGGCATCGGCTGTCTGTTCCACATGAAATTTCCCGGGTATATCGGCGGGATGCTGGCTGGTGTAGTGGTCCGCTTCCTGAATGAACAGTTCCACTGGTACCGGTATGGGGTGCGGCTTATTGGCAACACTGGGGAAATGATGCTGAACCTGTATTTGGCGATTGCCCTGATGACCCTGCAGGTATGGCACCTCCAGGGCATTTTGGGCAGCGTGCTCCTGATTGTCCTGGGCCAGGTGACATTCGTGGTGCTGATGGCTTATTTCCTGATGTTCCGGGTCCTGGGCAGCAATTATGATGCGGCCATCATGTGCGCCGGGTTCTGCGGCCATGGGCTGGGGGCCATGCCCTCTGCCCTGGTGAACATGAACGTGCTGACGGAAAAGTACGGGATGAGCCAGAAAGCCTTCCTGATTGTCCCAGTAGTGGGATCCTGTCTGCTGGACCTGTTCTATCAGACCCATACCCTGATTCTGATCAAGCTGTTCGTGCAGAATTTGACGTAATTTTGACTTTTTGACTTTTCCTATTGACAGGAGGAAGTGGATCCGATATTCTGGAAACGGAAAAAGCAATTTGAAGGAGGAAACCCTTATGAAGAAAGTCTTGGTTACCATTGCGGTGGTGATCCTGCTGGCATTTGGCTGGATTTTTGGATCCTACAACGGGCTGGTCACTGCCAATGAAAATGTGAGCGGCAAATGGAGCCAGGTGGAAACCCAGCTGCAGCGGCGCAGTGATCTGATTCCAAACCTGGTGAATACAGTAAAGGGCTACAGCACTCACGAAGAGAAAGTCTTTGCAGATGTATCCAATGCCCGGGCAAAACTGGCCGGAGCCCAGAATGTGACCGATGCGGCCCAGGCTGATGGTGAACTGAGCAGTGCCCTGAATCGTCTGCTGGCTATTTCGGAAGCTTATCCGCAACTGAAGGCGAACACCAATTTCATCCAGCTGCAGGATGAACTGGCCGGAACGGAAAATCGGCTGGCCGTGGCCCGGAAAGATTACAACGATGCGGCCCAGGCCTACAATGCCAAGCTCAAGAGCGTACCTACTGTGTTCGTAGCTCGGCTTATGGGCTTTACAGAACGGAACTATTTCAAGGCAGATGCCCAGGCTCAGAGTGCACCTCAGGTGAAGTTCTAACTGCCTGGCAGCAAGGGAAGGAGGCAAGCCATGAAACGACTGCTGCTGCTCCTGATGGTATTCTGCCAGCTGCTGGCTGCTCCGCTGGGGGCTGGTGCTGAGGCAAAAGTGCCCCCCAGACCTACTGCCAGTATCTATGTGCAGGATCAGGCGGGAGTCCTTTCCCAGAGTACAAAGGCGACCATCAATGCTTACAGCACGGCGCTGCAGAAAAAGACCAAAGCCCAGATTGTGGTGCTTACGGTACCTACCCTCAAAGGACAGTCCCTGGAAGACTATTCCCTGACCGTACTGCGGCAGTGGGGAATCGGAGATAAGGAAAAAAATAACGGGGTTCTGTTGCTGGTGGCGGTACAGGATCGGAAAAGCCGGATCGAAGTGGGGTATGGCCTGGAAGGGGCTTTGCCCGACGGACTCACTGGGCGGATCCAGGATCAGGCCATGCTGCCCTATTTCCGCAACAACGACTATGACAAAGGAATCCTGAATGGCTATGCGGCTCTGCTCCAGACGGTGCTGAAGGAATACAACCTGACTGCCAAAGACCTAGATGTACAAGGTGTGAAACCGGCTCAGCCACAACAGGCCGATACGATTTCACCGTTTGCCCTGGGCTTGGGAGCAATCGGACTCCTGGTGCTGTTCCTGCTGGATCGGATTTTCCTGGGCGGCGCCCTGTTCCGGCTTTTGCTGTACAGCTTTTTCTTCCGTGGCGGAGGCCGCGGCGGAGGAGGCTTCGGCGGTGGCGGTTTTGGAGGTGGCAGCTTCGGCGGCGGTTCCGGCGGAGGCGGTGGTTCCAGCCGGAGCTGGTAATAAAAAAGAGGCTGACAGATGATGAGCTGCCTCCTCAATTGTTAGATCTAAAATCTAGCGATTGGGGGGCAGTTTTTTTGTTGGGAGAGCATATGATGGATATCGTAACGAGTGTAACAACAAGCGATACGTCAAAATTGCTAAAAATAAGCTCCCGGAAACTGACTCATTTCTCGGGAGCTTTCAATATCCTGTTGATTCAGTTGTCATTTCTTGCTCACTCAGTTGAACCTGTATTTTGGACTCACCTCAAATAAAGATTACTTTTTCACTGCTCGTAGGTTGTATTTTGGACTCACCCCATAAATTGCCTTTACTTGAAGTTCAATTCCTGATACCCGATCAATGCAGTTGCCGGGTTCAACAATGCACTTCCATGGAATGCCACCGTTTCAAATGTCGCTTTATAGATGACAAAGGGAGTACCGCTTTGATCATCTGTATATCTGGTGACCACAATATCTTTGGCATCCGGATAGCTTGCCAATATGGTTCCTTTCACGTCTGCTTCCGTTTTATTCACCGTGACCGATCCGGGGTAATTGGACGATTTGATAATCGCCTTCTGTACTTTGCTGGTCGCCCGGTTTACCACTACATCATACCGCTGCAGGGTATCCGGAATCTCATATTCCAGATCGAATGTGGCATCGTCTGTCTTGGCACTTGTCAGAATCGCTTGAGGCGGGACAACCTTTGCTGCAGCATCAATTGCAGCTTTTTTGCTGGCAAGGGTCCTTTGGACAGCTGGTGCAGCCATCGCGGGAATCATCGCACCGAAAGAGGAAGCAACTACCACTCCGGCAATGATCGCCATAGAGATCTTTTTACTTATGCCCATCGGTATCTCCTCCTGTCATTCGGAAAGCCTCTCCTTGAGGACCTTTCCTTCGTTCATCTATAGCATAGCCGTTTTACGGGAAATTTGCAAGAAAAATCAAATTCCTTATTTTAAGTTAAATAAAAACGTTTTACTTGTAACAGTATAAAAAAGAGAGCTGTTACATTTGCAACAGCTCTCTGATCATTCAAATGGTGGCCCCGGAGTGATTCGAACACTCGACCTTTTGGTTCGTAGCCAAACGCTCTATCCAGCTGAGCTACGGAGTCATTACCGAACAGTCATTATTATAGGGGAAAGGTGATAAAATGTCAACAACTTTTTTAGAAAAACCAAAAAGAAATCCGGGAGTCTATTCAATTTTGCAACGATATTATATAATAAGATATTAATCCATTGTTATTTTGGAAAAGAAAGGCAAAGGTGTAACATGCTGTTTACTGATAAAGCGCGGATTTATGTAGAAGCCGGTTCCGGGGGCGATGGTGCCTCCAGTTTCCGGAGAGAGAAATATGTGGCCTGCGGCGGCCCCGATGGGGGCAACGGCGGCCGGGGCGGTTCAGTGGTATTGGTGGCCCACAAGGACCTGAATACGCTGGTGGACTTTCGGTACAAACGGAAATTCGTAGCCGAAAAGGGTGGCAATGGTGCAGCCAAGAACTGTACTGGCCATAAGGCTCCGGAGGTGGAAGTGAAAGTCCCGCTGGGTACCGTAGTGTACGACGATGCCACCGGCGTGGCCCTGGCCGATCTGAGCCATGATGGAGATCGATTTGTAGCAGCCCGGGGCGGCCGGGGCGGCAAGGGAAATGCCTGCTATGTGACCAGTACCAAACAGGGTGTAACCTTTGCCGAAAAAGGCGAACCCGGTACAAAGGGCTGGCTGCGTCTGGAATTGAAGATGCTGGCCGATGTGGGCATGGTGGGCTATCCCAGCGTAGGGAAGTCCAGCATTGTGGCTCGGGTATCGGCTGCCCGGCCGGCCATTGCAGCCTACCATTTCACCACCCTGAGCCCTGTACTTGGTGTGGTGCGGCTGGATGCGGAACACAGCTTCGTATTGGCCGATCTGCCCGGTCTGATCGATGGGGCTTCCAAAGGCGTGGGCCTGGGGCATGATTTCCTGCGGCATATCGAACGTACCCGGGTCATTCTCCACATTGTGGATGTAAGCGGCTGCGAGGGCCGGGATCCGGTGGAAGATTTCAAGAAAATCAATGAGGAACTGGTGCTGTATAGCCAGAAACTGGCCGACCGGCCCATGCTGGTGGTGGCCAACAAGATGGATCTGCCGGATGCGGAAGCCAATTACCAGAAGCTGGCGGCATATGTGACAAGCCAGGGGTATCCGATCATGAAAGCTTCGGCGGCTACAGGACAGGGCCTGAAGGAAATCATGTGGAAGGCTTATGAGATGCTGCAGAAGGCCCCTAAGGAAGAGGAAATCATCGACATTGGTCATGTGAAAGAGGCTGACCCGGATTCCTTCACCATCACCCGGGATACGGAAGATGCGGATTTCGAGGTCAAAGGCAAGAACATCGAGCGCCTGGTGGCCATGACCAACTTCGATAACGACGAAGCCCTGTACCGTTTCCAGCTGATCTGGCGGCGTCTGGGTATCGAACAGGCTCTGAAGGATAAGGGTATCGAAGAAGGTCAGTCTGTGAAAATCGGGGATATGATCTTCGATTATAAGGAACACTACTGAGTCAGTGCTCAAGGAGGAGCCTGTCTCCCAGGGGTGCATAAGGGGGCGAGCGTATGGAACGCAAAAAAATTGCAGAAGCCAAACGGATTGTGGTCAAAGTAGGGACCAGCACCATTACCTATCCCAACGGAAAGATCAATTACGAAAAAATTGAAAAAATGGCCCGGATCCTGACTGATTTCCAGAACCAGGGCAAGGAAATGCTCCTGGTGTCTTCCGGCGCCGGTGCAGCCGGTGTGGGAAGGATGGGACTGGAAGCCAAGCCTGGGACCATCCCGGGAAAACAGGCCTGTGCTGCTGTGGGCCAGGGTATTTTGATGCATATCTATGAACGGATCTTCGGAGAATATGGCCAGGTGGTGGCACAGGTGCTGCTGACCAAGAACGATATGGCAAACCAGCACAGCTATGCCAACGCCCGCAACGCTCTCCAGGAAATGATCTCCTGGGGTGTCATCCCCATCATCAACGAAAACGACGTGGTAGCCATCGATGAATTCAAAATCGGTGACAACGATAACTTGTCGGCCCTGGTAGCCAGTCTGGCTGATGCGGATCTGGATATCCTGCTTTCTGATATCGACGGGCTGTATACGGCCAACCCCAAGACCCATCCCGATGCCAGACTGGTATCCGTGGTGGAGGAAGTGACGCCTGAAATCGAAGCTACAGCCGGGGGCGCCGGCAGCAGGAATGCTACCGGCGGTATGCTGACCAAGCTGCAGGCGGCCAAAAATGCTATGAGTGCCGGGATCGCCCTGATTATCGCCAATGGGGAACATCTGGAAATCCTGCGGGATATCCTGCGGGGTGAACCGGTAGGGACTCTGTTCGTTCCTAAAGAGAGCCATCTCCGGTTCCGGAACCAGTGGGTGGCTTTCGGGTCCAAAATCAACGGCCGACTGATCGTGGACGCAGGGCTGTCCAAGGCGCTGCGGCAGAAGGGCAGCTGCAGTATCCTGCCCGTGGGCATTGTGAGCGTAGAAGGTGAATTCGACAGCGGTGATACGGTCAGTGTGGTGGATCAGGAAGGCCATGAACTGGCACGGGGCATGACCAACTACGGGTCCGAAGATGTGGCTTTGATTAAGGGCTGTAAGACCAGCCAGATCGAAGACAGGATTGGCTATAAGCACTATGATGAAGTGATCCATCGGGACAATCTGGTAATCCTGTAAAGGAGGGTGAACCTATGGCAGAATATGAAGTGGGTATGGTCCGGCAGCAGGGAGAAGCAGCGAAAATCGCTTCCCGTAAACTGGGCATTTTAAATACGAAAGTCAAGAACGATATCCTGGAGAGTATGGCCGACGGCCTGCTGGAAGGAGAGAAAACCATCCTGGCAGCCAATGCCGTCGATATGGAAAACGGCAGAAAAAGCGGCCTCCGAGCCTCCCTGCTGGACCGGCTGCTATTGACCCATGACCGGCTGGTGCAGATGGCCAGGGGCATCCGCCAAGTAGCCGATCTGCCGGATCCGGTGGGCCGCATCCTCAGCGGGGCCAATCTGCCGAACGGGCTGACCATTACCAAGGTCTCCGTGCCTCTGGGAGTCATTGGAATCATTTACGAAGCCCGGCCCAATGTGACAGCGGATGCCATCGCCCTGTGCGTGAAGAGCGGCAACGCAGTCATCCTGAAGGGCGGCCGGGAAGCTCTCCATTCCAACAAGGCGGTCAGTGATGTACTGATTGCAGCCGGGGAAAAGGCGGGTTTGCCCAAAGGGTCCATCCAGTTCGTGAATGTGGCCGATCGGGCAGCGGTGGATGAACTGATCCATCTGGAAGGTCTGGTGGATGTGGTGATTCCCCGGGGCGGCGCCGGCCTGATCAAAAACGTGGTGCACAATGCTTCCGTTCCGGTGATCGAAACCGGGGCCGGGGTGTGTCATACCTATGTGGACGCCTGTGCCAACGTACCCATGGCTGTGGAAATCGCCATGAATGCCAAGGTAAACCGGCCTTCCACCTGCAATGCCATGGAAACCCTGCTGGTGCACAAGGACATTGCCGATGCTTTCCTGCCAGCCATGCTGGAAGCCTATAAAAAAGCGCATGTGACCATCCTGGGGGATGAACGGATCCGGAGCTACAGCGAAGATGTGCAGCCGGCTACAGACGAGGACTGGGCTACGGAATACGGGGATCTGAGACTTTCCATGAAAGTGGTGGACAGCCTGGAAGAAGCAGTGGAGCATATCCAGCGCTATGGTACCGGACATTCAGAAGCCATCGTGACGGAGAACTATGAAAATGCCAGGAAGTTCCAGCAGCTGGTAGATGCAGCGGCTGTATATGTAAATGCCTCTACCCGGTTCACTGACGGGTTCGAATTCGGCTTTGGCGCCGAAATCGGCATCAGTACCCAGAAACTCCATGCCAGAGGGCCTATGGGGCTGCCAGAACTGACGACCACCAAATATCTGGTGAACGGAAACGGACAGGTGCGGAAGTAAGGGGCTATAAAAAATTGTGGAATTGTTTCACAATATTTCATGGATGATTCATATTCATTCCGTACAATGAACCTATTCAAAAGGGAAGAGAGCGGCAGTTCTGTGCCGCTCTGCTTTATAACCTGCCCAGGCAGGAGATTCAAGGGGGAAACAGCGTGAACATCATTCGCAAGCATAAAATCCTGTTGATCCTCCTGGCTATACTGATCGCTGGGGGAGCTGGCGGCTATAAGTATTACCAGGTGAAGAAGACCCAGGAAGCGGTGGCAGCTACCCGGACGGATGCTGTCCAGCGGGGGAATCTGCGCAAGACCATTTCTGCCACCGGTGCCCTGAAGGCTCTGGACAATGTGGATATCAACTCCAAGATCACAGGCCGTATCGTGGCCGTCTATGTGAAGGAAAACCAGCATGTGACGGCAGGCCAGGCCCTGGTGAAACTGGATGACACTTCTTTGAAGGCTACTCAGGAAATGAAGCGGGCTACTCTGGCCGATAAGAAGGCTACTTATGACCGGGATTCGGAGCTGCTGGATCAGGGCGCCATTGCCCAGAGTGTATTCGACACGGCAGAGGCAGAATACCGGGTGGCCCAGGCTGAATACGACCAGGCTACATCCAACGTGGGTGATACGGTAATCAGTACGCCCATCGACGGTTATGTGATCGGCAAACCTACCCCTGTGGGCCAGACGGTATCTTCCGGTATTTCCACACCGCAGGTGTTGATGAGTGTTGCCAATCTGGACAAGATGCAGATCTACCTGATGGTGGATGAATCCGATATCGGCCAAATCAAACAGGGCCAGAATGTGGAATTCACCGTGGATGCCTATCCTAACGAAACCTTCAAGGGCGTCGTGACCCTGATCGGGCGTAGTGCCACCACCACTAACAACGTGAATTACTACACGGTCTACGTGGATGTGGAAAACAGTGAAGGCAAACTGCTGCCCACCATGACCGCCCGGGCCAGTGTGATTGTGGACGAAATGGATCACGTGCTGACTGTAGCCAACAAATGCCTCCATACGGAAGATGGTCAGCAGTACGTATTGGTCTATGACAAGAAGGAAAATACCAGCAGAAAAGTGCCGGTAAAGGTCCTTCTGGCCGGGACAGACCGCAGTGCGGTGGAAGCCGACCTGCAGGAGGGTGACGAATTAATGGTGAAGACCACCAAGGCCACCAGTACCAGCAACAAACGGATGGGGCCTCCGATGTAACTGGAGGACGACAGCCATGAACGTCATTGAACTGAAAGACATTGTAAAAAGTTATCAGATGGGGGATACCATCGTCTATGCTCTGGACCATGTGACGGTGAAATTCGAAAAAGGCAAGTTCACCTCCATCGTGGGCCCATCGGGCAGCGGTAAATCCACCATGATGAACATCCTGGGGTGTCTGGACCGGCCTACCTCCGGAGAATATATCCTGGAGGGGAAGGATATCGCCAATTATACGGATGATGAGCTGGCCCATACACGGAATCAGAAAATCGGGTTCGTGTTCCAGAGCTTCAATCTGCTGAACCGGCTGACGGCTGTGGAAAATGTGGCTTTGCCTCTGATCTATGCGGGGGTGAACCTGGAGGAGCGGACCAAACGGGCAGAAAAAGCCCTGACGGATGTGGGACTGGGTACCCGGATGTATCATAAGCCCAATGAAATGTCCGGCGGGCAGCGGCAGAGGGTGGCCATCGCCCGGGCCCTGATCAATAATCCGGCCATTATCATGGCCGATGAACCTACCGGGAACCTGGATACCAAATCCACTCTGGAAATCATCGACATCTTCGAAAAACTGAACCATGAGGGCAAGACCGTGATCATGGTTACCCACGAACCGGAACTGGCGGCTATGACCCAACGGATTCTGGTCATGCGGGACGGTCGGCTGACGGAAGAAAAAGAGGGAGGAGGCCAGATCGTTGTTTAGGGAATGCGTGAAAATGGCCTTCGAAGGCATGGTGGCCAACAAAATCCGGACTTTCCTGACCATGCTGGGCATCATCATCGGGGTTGGCGCCGTAATCGCCATGGTATCTCTGGGACTGGGCATGCAGGAGAAGGTCAAGGATAACATCACCAGCATGGGCAGCAACCTTCTGATCGTCATGAGCGGTGGCCGTACGGCCAACGGCCAGCGGATTGCCAGCGGCAGCGGGGCCAAGCTGACCTATGAGGATGCCAAAGCCATTGAGAAGAACATAGACGGCATCAAATATGTAGCTCCCGGCGTGCAGGCCAGCTATCAGCTGGTGGCCGGGAACCAGAACTGGAACTCCCAGGTACAGGGCATTACTCCCAATGTACTGGATATCCGGAACTATCAGATTGCGGAAGGCCGCATGTATAACCAGAATGAAATGACCAGCCGGGAGCGGGTGTGCGTCATCGGCAAGACCGTGGCGGATAACCTGTTTCCTGATGGGAAAGCTGTGGGGCAGATCATGCGGATCAACAAGGCACCGTTCATCGTAATCGGGGTGCTGGCTACCAAGGGGCAGTCTTCCATGGGCCAGGATCAGGATGATGTGGTGTTTGTACCGTTGACGACTGCCATGCAGCGGCTCATGGGGCTGACTTATATCCGGAACATCACCATCCAGTGCGAAAGTGAAGGTACGGTTTCCCAGGTTCAGTCCGATGTGATCACTCTGCTGCGGACTCGTCACAAGATCCGGACCGGCGAAGATGATGACTTCACTGTCCGTGACCTGACGGAAATCATCAAGACGGCCCAGGAGACTACAGGATCCATCACGTTGCTGCTGGCGATCATTGCCGGCATCAGTCTGCTGGTGGGCGGTATCGGCATTATGAACATCATGCTGGTGTCCGTAACAGAGCGGACGAGGGAAATCGGTATCCGGAAAGCCCTGGGGGCCACGTATCATGATATATTGCTGCAGTTCCTGGTGGAATCCATGGTCATCGGGGTCACCGGCGGAACCACAGGCATGATCCTTGGAACGGTGATCTCTGTTATTGCGGCCAAAATCATCGGCTGGCCGGTGGTGGTGTCCGTTGCGGCTACCATCATCTCGGTGCTGTTCTCTGTGGGCATCGGTCTGTTTTTCGGGCTGTATCCGGCAAAGAAGGCCGCCCTGCTGGATCCCATCGATGCATTGCGATATGAATGAAGCACCAAGACCTACCTTCCGGCAGAAGTGGAGGGGATTTGTAGATTTTCTCCATCGGCCTAAGACCCGGTTCGATATCAAAGATCGTTCCCGGGCTCTGCTGCTATACATCATCGTGACAGGCGTGCTTATGTGGCTGGTTGGAAAGATAACAGGATAGGAAGAGAGACTGTCGCAAAAACGGCAGTCTCTCTTGTCATATGCAGCATATAAAAATATAAAATAGATTTTAATTATTTGACATGAAATGATAAGTTATGGAGAATTTACGGCGAATTCCAGCTGTATTTTTGCGTATAATGTATTCATGAGAGCAATGGAGCAAAGCAGGAAAGGAGGGCAGATTTTTAGTAATAAAATTTACAGAATTGTGCAAATACAAAGGAGGAACAAGAAGTGAAAGAATCCAATTGGAGTGTCCTTCTGGGAGCCGCTTTCCTGATGGCCACATCAGCCATCGGACCGGGATTTTTGACCCAGACCACTGTTTTTACTGGAAAATTGGGAGCCAGTTTCGGGTTTGTGCTCCTGGCCACCATTCTGATCCATGCTGTTACGCAGCTGAATGTATGGCGGATTATTGCCGCAGCCAAGAAACCGGGGCAGGATATTGCCAATGCTTTGTTGCCCGGACTGGGCTATTTTGTATCGGCTCTGGTAGTGGCCGGCGGGCTGGCCTTTAACATCGGCAATGTGGGCGGTGCAGGGCTGGGCCTCAATGTGCTGCTGGGAATATCTCCTGTGATGGGGGCATTGATCAGTACAGTCATTGCTGTATTCATCTTCCTGAACAAGAGTGCCGGTGCTCTGATGGATAAGTTCGCCCAGATTGTGGGCGGCTTTATGGTGCTGCTGACCATTTATGTGGCTATGACTTCCCATCCGCCGGTGGGCCTGGCCATTCAGAAGACGGTGATGCCGGATGCAGTGGATGTGATGTCCATTGTGACTCTGGTGGGTGGCAGTGTGGGTGGTTATATCACTTTTGCCGGCGGTCATCGGCTGCTGGATGCAGGTATCACCGGGGTGGAAAATATGGACCAGGTGAACAGGAGCTCTCTCATGGGCATCGGTATCACCAGTCTGATGCGGATTTTGCTGTTCCTGGCTACGCTGGGAGTCATCAGCCAGGGCTTTCTGCTGGATCCGGCCAATCCTCCGGCTTCTGTATTCAAGCTGGCGGCAGGGGATATCGGCTATAAGATCTTTGGTCTGGTCATGTGGTCAGCGGCCATTACTTCTGTGGTAGGTTGTGCCTATACCTCTGTTTCTTTTATCCGTACTTTCAGTCCGACTCTGGAGAAATATCATCGGTATCTGATCATCGGATTCATCCTGTTCTCTTCCTTCATCTTTTCTTTTATCGGTAAACCCGTTACGGTGCTGGTGGTGGTAGGGGCCCTGAATGGACTGATCCTGCCTATCGTACTGGGATCTCTGCTGCTGGCAGCCAGAAAGGAACGGATCGTGGGAACCTACAGACATTCCAGTTTCCTGTTTTACACCGGCTGGATCGTATTTGCCGTCCTGATGGTCATGAGTGTCAAAACAATTATGAAAATGTTTTTCTGAAGAAGGAAACCATACCATTTTTTACAGAAAAAGCAGGGGTATACATTATACTGTGACAAAAATGTGAATGGTTGAAAGTCGTATAAAATGAAAACTATAATGGATAATGTTCGAGACATGCAAAATGAAGGGAGCTGTTATCATGAAAGTAGATCTGAACTCTGACTTGGGTGAAAGTTTTGGTGCGTACAAAATTGGCATGGATGACAAGGTGCTGCCGCTGGTGACTTCGGCTAATATTGCCTGTGGATTCCACGCAGGAGATCCTTCTGTGATGAAAAAGACTGTTGATCTGGCCGTAAAAAGCGGTGCCGCACTGGGTGCGCACCCCGGATATCCAGATCTGGTTGGCTTCGGCCGCCGGAAAATGGCAGTTTCTCCTGCTGATGTGTATGCCATGGTGGTGTACCAGGTCGGTGCTCTGGCTGCTTTTGCCAAGGCTGCAGGTACCCGGCTCCAGCATGTAAAACCCCATGGGGCCATGTACAATATGGCTGCCAAGGATCCGGCTCTGGCAGAAGCCATTGCCCAGGCCATTTATGACGTGGATCCGGAAATCATCCTGTTTGCCCTGGCCGGAAGCGAAAGTGTCAAGGCGGCTGAAAAAGTGGGCCTGAAAGTAGCTTCGGAAGTGTTCGCTGACCGCAGTTACCAGGAAGATGGTTCCCTGACGCCACGTACCCAGCCTGGTGCTATGATTACGGATGAAGACAAATCCATCGCTCAGGTGCTGTCCATGGTATTGAAAGGCCAGGTCACCACTCTGAGCGGTAAGGTGATCCCGGTGAAAGCAGATACCATCTGTGTCCATGGTGACGGAGAAAAAGCCCTGCTGTTCACCCAGAAAATCCGCAAGGCTTTGACGGAAAACGGCGTGGAAATCGTTGCAGCCGGTACGTTCGTGAAATAAAGGAAAAGGAGAATGCCCATGGATACCAGCCATATGGAACCCAAAGAAGTCCGGGCTCTGATCCGGGAAGGGAAAATCACCAGTTTTACCAGCGGCATGTGCAATGGTTATGCCCAGGCCAACCTGGTGGTACTGCCTCGGGAACTGGCCTTCGATTTTCTGCTGTTCACTACCCGCAATCCCAAACCCTGTCCGGTCCTGGATGTGACGGAAGCAGGCAGCCCGGAACCCAAAGCGGTGGCTCCCGGCGCCGATCTGCGGTATGATATCCCCAAATACCGGATCTATCGGCATGGGGAGCTGACAGATGAAGTGACAGATCTGAGCCGTTACTGGCGGGATGATCTGGTGGCTTTCCTGCTTGGCTGCAGCTTTTCTTTTGAAGGGCCTATGCTGGATGCAGGGCTGGATGTACGGCACATTACGGAAAACCACAATGTGCCCATGTACATCACCAATATCCAATGCACGCCGGCTGGTGTGTTCCATGGCCCCATGGTGGTATCCATGCGGCCCATGACGCCGAAGGCAGCCATTCGGGCCATCCAGGTGACCAGCCGGATGCCCAATGTCCATGGGGCGCCCATCCATTTTGGAGATCCGGCGGCCATCGGGATCAGGGATATCGACAAACCGGATTTCGGGGATCCTTCCACCATCAAACCGGGAGAAGTCCCTGTATTCTGGCCCTGCGGCGTTACACCCCAGGCTGTGGCTATGGCTGTGAAACCTGAGTTCATGATTACGCATGCACCGGGTCATATGTTTATTACTGATGTAAAAAATGCTGATTTGAGCGTGCTGTAAAAAAAGAAAAAGAAAAGCACCTGGGAATCAGAGACAATTCCATATCCAGAACAAGATCCAAATGAGGGGGAGATTGTGATGAAGAAAGAATCCAATGTGAGCGTATTGCTGGGTGCTGCGTTCCTGATGGCAACTTCGGCCATCGGACCGGGTTTCCTGACCCAGACTACCGTATTCACCGGTCAGCTGGGAGCCAGTTTCGGCTTCGCCATCCTGGCTATGATCATTATCGACGCCATTGCCCAATTGAATGTATGGCGGGTCATCGCCGTGGCCAAGAAGCCGGGGCAGGACATCGCCAATATGGTATTGCCCGGCCTGGGCTATTTGGTTTCGGTCTTTGTGGTGTTCGGAGGCCTGGCTTTCAACATTGGGAACCTGGGCGGCGCCGGTCTGGGGCTGAATGTGCTGTTCGGCATTACCCCCATTACCGGGGCTCTGATCAGTGCGGCCATTGCTATTTTCATCTTCCTGAGCAAGGAAGCCGGCAGCCTGATGGATAAGTTTGCCCAGATTGCCGGCGGCGTCATGGTGCTGCTGACCATCTATGTGGCCGTTACTTCCCATCCTCCGGTGGGAGAAGCCATCAGTAAGAGCTTCATACCGGATAAGATCGACCTGATGTCCATTGTGACCCTGGTGGGCGGAAGCGTAGGCGGCTATATCACCTTCGCCGGCGGGCATCGGCTGCTGGATGCAGGCATCTGTGGCAAGGAACGGCTGGACGAAGTGAACCGGAGTTCTTTGACCGGGATCGGCATCACCAGTGTGATGCGGATTTTCCTGTTCCTGGCAGCTCTGGGGGTTATCACCCGTGGCTTTGCTCTGGATCCTGCCAATCCGCCTGCTTCCGTATTCAAACTGGCCGTAGGCGAAGTAGGGTATAAGATTTTCGGGGTGGTCATGTGGTCTGCAGCCATCACCTCTGTCATTGGCTGTGCCTATACCTCTGTTTCCTTCATCCGTACCTTCAGTGAAAGTCTGAATAAAAATTACCGGTATCTGACCATTGGATTCATCATTTTCTCTGCTGCTGTGTTTGCTTTTATCGGCAAACCTGTCAAAGTACTGATCCTGGCAGGGGCTCTGAATGGGCTGATCCTTCCGCTGGTACTGGGGGCACTGCTCCTGGCTGCCCGGAAGAAATCCATTGTGGGCGATTATGTCCATCCCAGATTCTTGCTGGCCACCGGCTGGATCATCTTTGCCGTGATGCTCTGCCTGGCAGTGGAGACTGCAACGAAATTACTGCCCAAACTGGTGGGCTAAAAGGTGGTTGAAAATATGGATAAAGCAACGGAATATCTGCAGGCAGCCCAGCTGCGGCCTGTAGGGGAGGCAGCACTGATGGTTTCCTTCGGAGACACCATCGATCCGGAAATCCTGCGCTGCGCCCGTGCTCTTGTAACAGAACTGGAACAGCATCCCTTCCCCGGGCTGCTGGAATTTGAGGCTTCTTATACCGGTGTGACGATTTTCTATGATCCGCTGGCACTGGCCCGGTCTTCTGCACTGCCGGAAGATCATCAACTGTCCAAAGGTTATCGGGAAGCAGCGGCCAAGGTGAAGACTCTGCTGGCCGGGATCCATTTTACGGCAGAGAAGGAACGGGCAAAGATCCGGATTCCGGTCTGTTACGGCGGTGCGTATGGTCCCGACCTGAAGGAAGTGGCCGATTACCATCATATGACTCCGGAAGAAGTGGTGAAAATCCATACCGGCGGCGATTATCTGGTATACATGATTGGATTTGCGCCTGGTTTCCCCTATGTGGGCGGTCTGCCTCCTGAAATCGCTACACCTCGGAAAAAGACGCCCCGGCTGGCCATTCCGGCTGGCTCTGTGGGGATTGCCGGGTCTCAAACCGGAGCCTATCCTCTGGAAACTCCCGGCGGCTGGCAGCTGATCGGACGGACACCCCTTGCTCTGTTCCGGCCCTGGGATCTGGCCCATCCCAGTCTGCTCCAGGCCGGTGACCGGCTGGAATTCTACAGCATTACCCCCAAAGAATATGAAGCAATGGCTGCAAAAGAGAAAGAAGGTGCCGGCAGATGAAAATCCAGGTGAAGAAAGGCGGCCCTTTGACCACGCTGCAGGATCAGGGAAGATACGGGTTCCAGAAATACGGTGTCCTGGTGAGCGGCGCCATGGATCTGTTCAGCCTGAAACTGGGCAACATCCTGGTGGGCAATGAGGAAAAGGAAGGGGCTCTGGAAATGACCATGAGCGGGCCCTTTCTGAAAGTGCCGGCCGGTCTGGTGTTTGCTCTGACCGGTGCGGATCTGAGTGCGAAACTGGGCGGCAAACCGGTTCCGTTGAACCGAGCCATCTATGTAAAAGAAAATACCACGCTGTCTTTCGGCTTTGCGGCCAAAGGTGCCAGAGGTTATCTGAGTGTGGCCGGCGGCTTTGATGTACCCTTTGTGATGAACAGCAAGAGTACATACCTGCGAGCCAAACTGGGCGGCTTCGGCGGGGTTCCCCTGCAGGACGGGACGGAACTGGAAACCGGTGTTTTATCACCGGAACAGGAAAAACTGGCGGCGGTTCTTTCTGCACAGAGCGGAAAAACATTCAGCAGCATGGGGTGGTCTATTCCGGACGGCAGCCTGTTTGCTGCGGATCCCATCCGGGTAACCCAGGGTCTGCAGGCAGACTGGTTCGACAACGAAACTTTGTATACCTTCCTGGAGAACCCCTACGCCATTACGGCCCAGTCGGATCGGATGGGGTATCGCCTCAGCGGCAGGCCGCTCTATTATAAAGACAGCAGCCTGGAAATGATTTCGGAACCGGTGACTTTCGGCTCCATCCAGGTACCGGCGGACGGTAATCCCATCATCCTGATGGCGGATCGGCAGACTACCGGCGGTTATGCCAAAATCGCCCAGGTCATCCAGGCGGATCTGCCCCGGCTGGCCCAGATGAAACCGGGACAAACGATCTATTTTAAACCGGTGACCCTGACGGCAGCCGAACAGGCTCTGGAACGGCAGGAACGGTTCCTTGCTGATGCCAAAGCAATGGTGAAACGATAAAAAAGCAGGAAAACATGTATCCGCATTGAATAAATATCATTGTGTCAGTGCAGGAAAGGAAAAGGACTGGCGCCCAACGGGGCCGGTCCTTTTTGTGGATCAGGAGGCAGAGAGCATGGATGTACAGCAATACCTGAAAGATCTGGAAACGTTGGTGAATATGGATTCCTTCAGTACGTATCCGGAAGGAACGGCCCGGGTGGCAGCCTGGATCAGGGAACGCCTGGACAAAGCCGGGTGGACCACCGAACTGATTCCGGTGGGAGATGCGGTGGGGCCTTGTTTGAAAGCAGTCTGGGGGAATCAGGCCCATTACGATGTGATCCTGCTGGGGCATATGGATACGGTATTTCCGGTGGGGACTGTCCAGGAACGGCCTTTTTCCATCGAAGGGAATCATTACAAGGGGCCGGGTTCGGCGGATATGAAATGCGGAGATCTGTTCATGGTATACCTGGCAGAAGTCCTGGCAGCGGAAAAGGTGCGGGGCAGCGTATGTCTGCTGTTCAATCCGGATGAAGAAATCAGCTCCCGGTATTCCCGCCCCGTCATCGAGCAGGAAGCCCGGAAGGCAGATCATGCCCTGATCATGGAAAGCGCCCGTCCCAATGGGGACTTGGTGAACGAACGGAAGGGCATCTGCAAGTATACCATCAACTTTGAAGGCATTGCCTCCCATGCGGGGGTGAATCCGGATAAGGGGGCCAGTGCCATCAATGAATTCATCCACTGGGGCGAGAAACTCATCACCCTGGCCGACCGGCAGGCAGGAACCACTTTGAATATCGGACTGGTACAGGGCGGTACGGCGGCCAACGTGGTGGCTGCGCAATGCCGCTGCGTGGTGGATGTGCGGATCAAAAAAAGCAGCGAAGGGGAACGGATCGACCGGATCCTGCGGCAGATGGAAGCCCATCCCTTCGATGCACGGGTAAAAGTCACAGTGGATGGCGGCGTGGCCCGGCCTCCCATGATGCCTGCGGAAAGTTCTCTGGAATTCTGCCGACTGGCCGATCGGATCGGCGCAGAGCAGGGTGTTGTTTTCCATTGGCAGGCAGCGGGAGGCGGCAGCGATGGAAACTTTACATCGGCTCTGGGAATCCCTACCCTGGATGGGCTGGGGCCCGTGGGCGGCAACGGCCATGCAGTGACGGAATATGGAGAAATCAGCAGCCTGGAACCGCGCTTCCGTTTTCTGGTGGCGCTGGTGAAAGCGGTTTTGACGGAATAAGAGAAAGGTGGAACAAGATGCGGGATACGTCTCTGGTTTATTTGCTGGATGGTGAGAATCGCATTCTGCTGGGCCGGAAACGGCGCGGTATGGGCGTGGGCAAGTGGAACGGATTCGGTGGCAAAATCGAGGCGGGGGAGACCTTGCGCCAGTGCGCAGTACGGGAACTGCGGGAGGAGAGCGGTATACGGGTGCAGCCGAAAGACCTGGATTTGATGGCTGACCTGTATTTTGACCAGCCCTCTGACGGAAACTGGTCCCATGGGGGCATGGTGTACTTTGCCCGGAAATGGGAAGGGATTCCCCGGCTTTCGGAAGAAATGGAGCCTCGGTGGTTCAGCCTGGAAGAACTGCCCTATGATGAAATGTGGCAGGCCGACTGTATCTGGCTGCCTGCCCTGCTGGACGGAAAACAGCTGCGGGGAACCATCCTGTTCGGTCCCGATGGAGACAAAGTCATCCATTCTCTGTTCCAGGAGGTCCATCTTGATTTTGCAAAGTGACTGGCCCACATTGCTGCTCCACTGGTTCGACGCCAATCGTCGGGATCTGCCCTGGCGGGAGGTCAAACCACGCAATCCCTATCATGTATGGGTTTCTGAAATCATGCTCCAGCAGACCCGGACGGAAACAGTCAAAGGGTATTTCTGTCGCTGGATAGAGCAGTTCCCTTCCCTGGAAGCCTTGGCTCAGGCCAGCGAAGAGCAGGTACTTCGGGCCTGGCAGGGACTGGGTTATTACAGCCGTGCCCGGAATCTGCACAAGGCAGCCCGTCAGGTGATGATGGAATATGGGGGAGAAATGCCCCAGGATGCCAGAAGCCTGCAGAGACTTCCCGGCATCGGGGCCTATACGGCAGGGGCCATTGCTTCCATGGCTTTTGGTCAGCAGGTGCCTGCAGTGGATGGCAATCTGCTGCGGGTCCTGGCCCGGTTTTATGGAGTCGATCAGGATATCGCTTCAACAGCGGGAAAAAAGACTTTGACCGGGTTGGCAGAAGCGATTATTCCGGAAATGCGCCCGGGGGATTTTAATGAGGCCATGATGGATCTGGGTGCTGATGTATGTAGTCCCAAAAATCCCCGTTGTGACCAGTGCCCCCTGAAAGGACAATGCCGGGCCTTCCGGGAGAAACGGACTGATCAGCTGCCGGTGAAGCGGCCCCGGGCAGCCCAGAAAGAATTTGCTGCAGCCTGCGGTCTGGTGGCACGGACAGGAAAATTCCTGCTGCACAAACGACCAGCCAAAGGGATGCTGGCTTCCATGTGGGAGTTCCCTATGGTATTGGAGAAAACGAAAACGGAAGCCCGGCAGGGGCTGGAAGAATTGCTGCAGGCTGGTGCTGGAGAAACAGTATGGGAACATAAGCATGTTTTTACCCATCAGATTTGGTATATGGAAGCGTATATCCTGGAAGGTGCGAAAGTGCCGGATGGAGAGTATGCTTTCTTCAGTCCGGACGAGTGGGAACTGATTCCGCTGGCAGGGCCTCATGCCAAACTGGCAACTTTTTTGAAAAAAGGTATTGACAGTAAAAAGAGAGTTTGATATTATATACAAGCTTTCTCTTTGAGAGAGAGCGGACAAATCAAAGAATTAAAAACAACGTAAAAAGCTGTTGACAAATTCTAAATGATTTGTTAATATAATTAAGCTGTTAGTTCAACAGCAAGGGTGAACCTTGAAAACTAAATATTGTTGACAGATGTGCGGGTCAAGTCACTTTAGGTGATAAGATCGAGTCACCTGGATGAAAACCAGGTTAAAAAATCAAAGCTAGTATTTGAGAGCCAAGTGGCTCTTCAAAATAATCTATTTTGGAGAGTTTGATCCTGGCTCAGGACGAACGCTGGCGGCGTGCTTAACACATGCAAGTCGAACGGAGAATTTGCTTCGGTGAATTCTTAGTGGCGAACGGGTGAGTAACGCGTAGGCAA
>NZ_JBNMIU010000021.1:0-32249 GCF_050873445.1 Acidaminococcus sp.
AAAATAAGCCCCTCGAGTGAGGGGCTGCCAGGAAATGTAGTGCGGTTGGTAGCCTTTAAATCTAGGGCCTTAAGGCCGAGGCAGGTAACGCGGCTTATAGCCGCAGAGCAAACTACCCGTTATACGGGTAGTTTTGATTTTATTTTCCCGGCGGGCTGCAAGGGCAGGCACCCCTGCGGCACATGGGGGTATCCGCTTATTGCTGCTTCCTTCCGGACCTGACAAGATTCACAGGCCTCCATTGCGCAGGACCCACTCTTGCAGTCCGCCGGAAAAATAAAAGCCGCACAAACGCGGCTGATGGACTAAAAAATGGCGGAGAGTGAGGGATTCGAACCCTCGATACGGTTTCCCGTATACACGCTTTCCAGGCGTGCTCCTTCAACCACTCGGACAACTCTCCAGGTTGAATTGCTGATCAACAGCTATTCAGTTTTCATGAATGTCAGCACGACAATCACGAGTTATAGTATAACGAATTCCTTACCCCTTGTCAAGGTATTTCTTGAAAAAAAGAAGAATCTAGTTGAAGTCCCTTATGGAAAAAAGGTATAATAGCAACGTAGCACTTACGAAAGGATGGGAATCATGGCATACGTAGCATTGTACCGTACCTGGCGTCCTCAGGATTTTGACGACCTGGTAGGGCAGGAACCCATTAAGAAGGCTCTGACCAACGCACTGGAAACGGGCCGGATTTCCCATGCTTATCTGTTTGCCGGGCCCCGGGGCACCGGCAAGACCAGTACAGCCCGGATCCTGGCCAAAGCACTGAATTGTGAGAAGGGACCCACGGCCCATCCCTGCAACCAGTGCACCAATTGTCGGGAAATCACCGAAGGTACCTCCGGCGACGTGGTGGAAATCGATGCAGCCTCCAACCGGGGTATCGATGAAATCCGGAAACTGCGGGAACAGGTGTATTTCGCTCCCGTTTCCAGCCGGTACAAGGTCTACATCATCGACGAAGTGCATATGATCACCACCGACGCCTTCAATGCTCTGCTGAAAACGCTGGAGGAACCGCCGGAACATGTGGTGTTCATCCTGGCTACCACCGAACCCCAGAAAATCCTGAATACCATCCTTTCCCGCTGTCAGAGGTTTGACTTCCACCGTGCCACAGTGGACGAAATTGCACGGCATCTGGCGAAAGTGGCGTCGGGCAGCCACATCGAGGCTGCCCCTGAGGCCCTCCGCCTCATGGCCATTCAGGCTGACGGAGGGCTGAGGGATGCTCTGAGCCTTCTGGATCAGTGCAGTGTCATGGCCAGCCCGGTGACAGAAGAAACCGTCCGCCAGGTCCTGGGTCTGGTGGGGCGGGAAAAACTGCGCCAGCTGATTAGGCAGATCGGCCATCGGGATCTTTCAGGGGCTCTGGATTCCCTGAACCAGCTGCTGGAACAGGGGAAGGAAATGGAGCAGATCCTGGCGGAACTGATGGAATATTTCCGGGCCCTGTTGCTGTTTCAGGCCGATCGGGACTATCAGGAAATCTATCTGACCGATACCCGGGAAGCACTGGAACAGACAGCAGGACTCTTTACCCGGGACCAGATTGTGGCCCATGTGGAACGGATCCATGAAGCTGTAAAGGAAAGCAGGTATTCCCTGCGGAAGAAAATCGTAGGGGAGCTGTGTCTGTTTGACTTGTGCCGGGAACGGGGCAATTCGGAAGCGGCGCTCCTGGCCCGGATTGAAACTCTGGAGCAGCAGGTGGCGGCCTTGACCGCCGGAGGCATTCCGGCGGTACCTGTCCGTCCGGTGGTATCGGCGCCTGTTGAGACGGCATCGGCCCCGGCAGCCTATGTGGCTCCAGCTCCTTCGCCTGTGGCCGCTCCGCCAACCGGCCGTTCCAGTGCCCGCCAGGTGTTTGCAAAAATGGCGGCGGCCCAGCAGTCTGTGGAACCTGTAACTGCGGCACCGGAACCGTCATCTGCCGTATCCAGGCCGACAGCCTCTAAGGCACCGGCTCCGACGGCAGCTCCTGCGGCTCAGAACCCGGCGGCAGATGTGCATTTTACCGGCAGCGGCCGAGCCCAGGCCCAGCAGTTGTGGCAGCTGGTGCTCCAGGGTCTGAAGCGGCGCCGGAAACGCACCTTCATCATTTATGCGGAAATGGCCAAAGTGGCCGATTTCCAGGGACAGACCCTGCTCCTTGCCGTAAGCACTGATTTCGGCAAGGAAAAAATGGAGGAACCTTCTTTTAAGAACCTGATCCAGGATATCCTGAAGGAAGCTACAGGCCGGGCCATCCAGTTGGAAGTGATCCAGTCAGAAGGGGAGATTACCCTGAATAAACCGGCTGGTTCGGCCTTGGCAGCAGCTCCTGCGGCTGCGCCGCTGCCCCCGGAACCGGTGGCCGCACCCGAAGCGGAACCTATGGCTCCGTCCGCAGCCCAGGCTCCGGCAGCGGCCCCTGTGACCCAGCCGGAACCCATGCCTCCCCTGTCCCGGGAGGCTGTAAAACCAGCAACCTCCGCCATACCTGTAAAACCCTCGGAACTCCCGGAGGGAGTGAAAAAGGCCATGCAGGTTTTTGGCGGTGAAGTGTATAAAGAATAAATCCCCCAGGGGGATATGTAGGAGGAAACAAAATGTTTAAAGGCGGAATGGCAATGAATGGCATGCAGGGCATGCTGAAGAAAGTCCAGAAGATGCAGAGCCAGATGAGCAAACTGCAGGAAGAACTGAAAGAACGGGAAGTAGAAGGAACTGCCGGCGGTGAAGCCGTCAAAGTGGTGGTCAACGGCAACAAGAATCTGCTGAAACTGACCATTTCTCCTGATGCCGTGGATCCGGATGATGTGGAAATGCTCCAGGACCTGATCGTGACTGCTGTCAATGACGCTATGAAGAAAGTGGACGACATGACGGAAAGCGAACTGGGCAAGGTCACTGGCGGGCTGAAAATCCCTGGGATGTTTTAATCCAGGCCAGCGATGCGAATGGTAAAACCTCTGGCACGGCTCCACGAACAGCTGCGCAAACTGCCGGGCATCGGCAGCAAGAGCGCACTGCGGCTGGCGTACCATGTGCTGGATATGAAACGGGAGGATGTGGAGACTCTGGCCCAGTCCCTGCTGGACGTGAAGGACAAGGTCCATCTCTGCCGCCAGTGCTTCGACCTGTGTGAAGGGGATCTGTGCGAAATCTGCCAGGACGCCAACCGGGATCAGAGCCTGGTGTGCGTGGTGGAACAGCCCCAGGATGTGGCCGCTATGGAGCGGACCCGGGGCTACAAGGGCCTGTACCACGTGCTCCACGGGGTGCTGTCACCCCTTGACGGAGTGGGCCCGGATCAGCTGAAAATCAGGGAACTGCTGCTGCGTCTGCAAAAGGGCTCCATTAAAGAGGTGATCATCGCCACCAACTCCGATGTGGAGGGAGAGGCTACAGCCAATTATCTGGCCGGACTGATCCGTCCCACGGGCATCAAGGTCAGCCGGATCGCTCATGGTCTGCCCGTAGGCGGCGATCTGGAGTATGCGGATGAACTGACTCTGTACAAAGCGCTGGAAAACCGGCGGGAAATCTGAAAGGCAGGTCGTAACCATGGAAATGTGGCTTGTGGCAGGTGCAGCCCTGGTGATGCTGTTCTTTGTCATCAATATGTTCTCATTGTCGCTGAAACTGCTGTGGAACGGTATATGCGGGGTTATCCTGGTATGGCTGTTCAACCTGGTGGGCGGAATCTTCGGGGCCACCATCCCTATCAATTTCGTCTCAGCCCTGGTGGCCGGATTCTTCGGCGTACCCGGTGTCATCCTGATGCTGCTGTATCGGTTCATGAGCTGATATCATGCTGCACAAATCTTCCAATGAGAAAGTCCGTGTCCTCTGCTATCTGATCATCGGGGGCACGGCTGCTTTGTTTGAATGGAGCCTGGTATATCTGTTCAACCTGCGCTGGGGCTGGAATTATCTGGTGGCTACGGCGGCGGCCTACCTGTGTTCCACGGTGTGCCATTACCTTGCTACCAACATCTGGGTATTTACCAGCGGGGTCCGGTACAGCAAAAAGAAAGAGTTTTCTCTGGTTCTGATAGTTTCCACCCTGGGCCTTCTGTTTAATGTGCTGCTTATGCGGATCTTCGTGGGCGGCCTGGGCCTGCCGGTGATGTTGTCCAAGATCGCTGCCTCAGCCATTGTGACCATCTGGAACTATTTTTCCAGGAAAAAATGGATTTACGTAGAATAAAAAAGTAGGGGATTCAAGATGCTGCGTCATAAAGTCGATATCGAAGCGTTCCAGAAAGTGCTGCTGATCCATAACCGCAATTCTGGAAAACAGTCATTTTTCAGTGGTATCCACAGCAATGTGGAAAGCATTGCCCGGCAGCTGATGCGGATGTACGGACCGGAAAAATTCCAGTACATCACGGTGAGCACCTTTGCGGAGACCCAGGCTGCCGGAAAGAAAATCTGTGCGGAGAAAATCCAGTGGGTGATCGTGGCCGGAGGCGACGGTACCCTGCGGGCCCTGGTGGAAGAATGCGTGGATCAGGATTACTGGCCCTACATCAGCATTTATCCGGCCGGCACCGTGAATCTGGTGGCTAAGGAACTGATGCAGAAGACCGATGTACACAACTGGATGTACAGGGTTTCCAAGGGCGTGACTACCCCGGTGTGCCTGGGCAAGGCAAATAACCGGATCTTCCTTACCGTGGCCGGGATTGGCGTGGATTCCATGGTAGTGAAGCAGGTGACGCCCAAGGAAAAGAAATACCTTTCTACCCTGGCTTATGTGCGCCAGAGCGGCCGGGTGCTGGGTAACGAAATGCTGTTCCACAACTGGAAGTATCGTTTCCAGGTCATGATCAACGATGACGGTACATGGCATCAGGCCAGTTCTGTCATCGTGACCAAGAGCCGTTATTATGCAGGGCGGTTCTCTCTGGTCAATGGGGGCTCCCTGTCGAAACCCACTATGCATGTGTGCCTTTTCACCAAGGGACGCTGTGTGGACTTCTTGCGGTATACGGCCCTGATTGCGGCCGATATGCTGAATCTGGACAAAAGCGTGGAAATCTATCCGGCGACCCAGGTGGATATCCGCTGCAATGTAAAGAAATTTGCGGCGGAGCTGGACGGGGATGCAGTGGTGGATTCGCCGCTGTCCATCATTCTGCTGCCCAAACCGCTGCAATTCATTTCCTGAGGGGGCTGTTGTGAAAAAGAAACTTGCATACATCGTGTTCCTGATCCTTTGCTTTGTGGCAGAGGCCGGGTATCGCTGGAATTTTTTAAAGGAAATCACACCTTTTCCCTGGGCGGAATTCTGGTATCATACGCTGAACTACTTCCTGCGGGATGTACTCCTTTCTCTGGCGGCACTGCTGCTGTATGTGCGCCGGAAACGGCTCCCTGACCGGATCCACCGGTACTTTCCGGTGGTGGTGGTCGGAGTGCTGTACCTGCTGGACGCCCTGTTCATGGTCATGTACCTGGAACTGGATCCGGGCTTCATGACTACTCTTTCGGTGCTGACGGGGCTGTTCAACAACATCGTGCTGGTGCTGCTGGCAGCAATGCTCTACCACCACTGGCCCAACAAACTGTGGAAGACCGTCTACTTTCTGGCGTACTATGTGACCTGTGTGCTGATCCTGGGGGACGGCATCTATTTCTGGAATACCTCTATGCACGTGGAAAGCGTACTGTTCGACAACCTGAACGTGTACGCTGCCAAAGGCATCCTGGCTACGACGGAAAACTGGCAGCTGGGGCTGCTTGCGGTGATCCTGCTGCTGTTCATCCCCCTGTTCCGGGTCAGCAGACCACAGAGGCACAGACCCAACCTGCCCTGGTCCCTGCTGTGCGTAGTCCTGTTCGCCATGGGCCTCAACGGTGCGTATCTGCTGTTGGGTGAAGGAGTCTACCGGGGCATCGACAGTGTCAGCGGACTGGATATCGAAGTGGATATGGAAAAGAGCCGTCGTCCCACCCGGACCATGGTGGCCTATCCCATCAATGTGAACTTTTTCCAGAAGGCCTTCTTCAAGACGGATAAAGTGGTGCAGGACCCCTGGAAATTCCAGGAACGGGAACTGACGGATCAGGATGTGGCCGAGCTCAACCGGCTGGGCATCCTGCCGAAAGAGAAACCGGTGCCACTGCAGAAACCGGCCTATGATCGGGTGGTCATGCTGATCCTGGAAAGCGTCCATCGGGATTATCTCCATTACTACAACCCCAACATTCCGGCTGATGCTACACCGTACCTGGATTCTCTGGTGAAAAAGTATCCGCACATCGATCATTATTACTCTTCGGCGGTGCCTACCACCCAGGGACTGAACGCCACGTTCCGGTCCCAGCTGATTTACGATAAGGATCTGCCGGGCCAGAAACAGCCGTCCCTGTTCCGCAGCGTGCAGCAGGCCGGCTACAGCGGCTATTTCGTCAATGCCTCCAGCCGGTATTATGCCAATGAATACCGGGAATACCCGGCTCAGTTCGGTATGGAACACTACTTGGCCAAGGAGGACCTGGGGAACCTTGGATATAAAGGTGCCAGCGGCTGGGGCTTCCACAATGATGTGATGTACGATTTTACCCTGAAGACACTGGCAGAGCACAGAAACGAAAAGCTGTTCCTGGTCTGCAAGACCCTGGATATGCACCAACCCTACCCGTACTATGGCTATACCTATGCGGAGATGCCCGAGGACGTGCGGGACAACGGGACTGCCACGGTCTGCGGCATCTACTGGGTGGACAAGACCATTCAGCATTTCTTCGAGAAAGCGGAAAAGGAAGGGCTTATGGACGACCGGACGCTGTTTATCGTTACGGCGGACCACAACCCCCATTCCGGCGGCGAGTACAAGAAACTGGTGGACAATCCCCAGGATAAGCAGAGTGTGGCCCCTATTCCGGTGATTTTCATTGCGAAGAATCTGCAGCCGCTGAAAGATCTGGACGAGAGTATCTACGCCAGTCAGGAGGATATGGCACCTACGCTGCTGAGCCTGCTGGCTCTGCCTGTGCCGGAAGAATTCATGGGGCGGAACCTGCTGCAGCCTGGCAACGAGCGTTCCTATGCCCTGGGCTATTTCGGAGGCAAAGCCTACTATTATTCTCAGCCGGAATATATTGTAGCCACCCTGGATGAAGAACATCCGGACACGGAAGCCAAGGATGCCATTGCCAATTACCTGATGTATGGCTATGTGAAGCGTCATCTGGAGTTTTTACAGAAGTAAGCCAAAAAGGCTGCCGGAAACGGCAGCCTTTTTCAAAAGGAGCTGATTAGTTGTTCAAGAAAAGCGTTGCTACGGGAACTTTCCAAAGCCGGCTGCGGCGGATCCTGGGGGTTATGATTCCCATCCTGATCACCCAGCTGTGCATTACGGGGATGAGTCTGTTCGATACAGTCATGAGCGGCCATGCGGGGACCCGGGAACTGGCCGGGGTGGCCATCGGCAGCAATATCTGGATGCCGGTATTCACCGGCCTGAACGGGATCCTGCAGGCCCTGACCCCTATTGTGGCCAACTACCGGGGCGCCCGCCAGTATGAGAAGATTTCCGGAGCCGTGTTCAGCGGCCTCGTCCTGGCGGCGGCCATAGCTTTCGGTATCATCACAGCGGGGAGCCAGCTGCTGCCGAAGATCCTGGATACCATGTCTCTGGATCCGGCAGTGCGGCTGGTGGCCTTCCGTTATCTGGGGTTCGTGGCCTGGGGCATCCTGCCCCTGTTCTCCGCCAACATCCTCCGATGCTTCGTGGACAGCATGGGGTATACCCAGGTGACCATGCGGCTGTTCCTTCTGACCATGCCGGTGAACGCCTGCATGAACTACATCTTCATCTTCGGCAAAATGGGCATGCCCGCACTGGGCGGTCCGGGCGCCGGAGTGGGGACGGCTGTCACCTGCTGGCTGCTGTTCCTTTCCTTTGCTCTGATGGTACTGCACCTGAAGGTGTTCCGGGAATTCCACGTGTTCCGGCGGGCGGGCTTTTCGTTTTACAATGTCCGGGAGCATCTGCGCATCGGCATCCCCATGGGACTGGCCATCTTTCTGGAAACCAGTTTTTTCGGGGTGGAATGCCTGCTGGTGTCCCGGTTCGGCACAGTAGTGGTGGCAGCCAACCAGGCAGCCATGAGCTTCTGCAATATGTTGTATATGGTGCCTCTGAGTTTTTCGCTGTCCCTGACCATCCTGGTGGGAGCCTATGTGGGCGCCCGGGATTTCGTCCAGGCCAAGGCTTATGCGGATACGGGGCGGATTTCCAATATTTTGATCGGGGCCTGCTTCGGGCTGTTCCTGTACCTGGGCCGGGGGCTCATTGCTACTCTGTATACGGAGGATGCAGCGCTCATGGCGCCCATTATGCATTTTCTGACTTTTGCAGTGGCGTTTCAGTTCTTTGACAGCACAGCGGCCCCCATCCAGGGGGTGCTGCGGGGGTACAAGGATGTGAAAGCCACATTCTATTCGGCCCTGGTGGCCTACTGGGGCATCGCCCTGCCTTTCGGCCTGCTGCTTGATCATGTGTGGGAGAAAGGACCGGACAGTTACTGGATCGGACTGATCACCGGGATTTTCTTTTCAGCTGCGTTCCTGAGCCTGCGGCTGCGGTATATGGAAAAGAAAGTTTTGAACCTTTAGGCTTGGGAATGAGGCTGGCGGGAGTCAGCTGTCTGCTGCGCATGGATTGCCTGTCTGGGCAGTCCATGCGTTTTTTGTTCTGGCCAGTTTACAAACACCAGCCCTGTCAAAATATATACCGCACCCAGAATGGCGGTGGGACCGAAAGTTTCCTCGAACACCCAGTGACCCAGCAAAGAGGCGAATAGAGGATTGATGGCACAGTACATGCCCGTTTCCTCTGCGCTGATGTATCGCTGGGCTACTGGCTGGAACGTGAATCCGAAGCAGCTGCACACCAGCACCAGAAAGGCCAGGGATTCCCAGGTGAGGACCCGGGTGGGCAGGAAGACACTTCCTTCCTGCACCAGGGCGGCCGCAAAACTCAGCAGGCCCATGAACCCCATCTGCAGGATGCCAAGGGCTTTGCCATCACTGATCGCCGCCAGCTTGCCGGTGGCGATGATATACAGGGCGTAGAACACGGCAGCCAGCAGAGCCCAGCCTTCACCGCCAGCCAGGGTGAAGCCTGTGCCGCCAATGGTCAGAGCAGCCACCCCCAGCAGGATAAAGCCAGCACCCTGCAGGATCCGGACTTTGGGCAGCTTCCGGTACCACACTGCCAGGAACAGGGGCACCAGGGCCAGGGACAGGTTTTCCAGAAAGGCGACTGTGTGGACTTCCGCCGTGCGCAGGCTCTGCATTTCACATCCCATGATGCAGAACAGCAGGGATCCCAGGAGGCAGCTTTTTTTGACCAGGGACTTGTCTTCTCTGAGAGCCTGGGCGATGTGCCGGTACAATGCGGCGCCCATCAAAAGGCAGGCAAGGGTGAAACGGAACCCCAAGGTCTGGAAAGTGGAGAGTTCCTCCATGGCGAATTTGGAAAAGATAAAGGCACTGCTCCGGGTAAGGATGACCAGCGCCATCAGCAGTTTGGCAGCATTTGTATTCATGATCATGCCTCCTTGCACTTCATTTTCTGCTTCTATTATATTTCGAAGTCTATCTTGCGAGAAGCGCAAAAAATACATTATAATATTGTATAAAACGCAACATAAAGAAGGGACGGATTACGGAAACCAATAAATACAGGGCCCTGCTCCAGGCGGTGGAGCAGGGGAGCATTACTGCTGCCGCCCGGGAACTGGAATATTCCCCGTCCGGCCTTGCCCGGGTACTGGACAGTCTGGAAAAAGACCTGGGATTTCCCCTGCTCCGGCGCAGTTCCCAGGGAGTGGAACTGACCCTGGAAGGCGAGCATCTGCTGCCGGCCATCCGGGAACTGCTGTACTGGGCCAGGCAGATCGAAGAACGCAGTGACAGCCTGAAGGGGCTGGAACAGGGGGAACTGTACATCGGCAGTTATTACAGCATCGCCTCCTGCTGGCTGCCCAGCATCCTGCGGGATTTTCAGCGGGATTATCCCCATATCCGGGTCCATGTGCAGGAGGCCGGAAATCGCACCCTGCTTCAGGGCCTGCAGAACCGGAAGCTCAGCTGCTGCCTGTTCAACAAAAATCATCTGTACCAGGGGGACTGGATCCCGCTCTACCAGGACCGGGTGGTGGCCTGGGTGCCGGCAGACCATCCTCTGGCACAGAAAAAGGCCATCCGCCCAGAAGAACTGGACGGACAGCCTTTTATCGATCCGCTGCCCCATCAGGGGACGGATACGGAATTGTTTTTGAAAAAATATCATGTACAGCCGGATATCCGCTTTACCACGGGCAATATGTACACCTGCTGGACCATGGTGGAGGCAGGTCTGGGACTTTCCATGGACAACGCCCTGAACAGCCAGCGCTGGAGCGGTGCCGTGAAGGTGCTTCCTTTCGACACTGCTGACCGGCTGGAACTGGGCATTGCCCTGCCTTCCCGCAAGGAAGCTTCTCCGGCCCTGAAAAAATTTATCCAGTACGTGAAGCGCACGGTGGAGGAACTCACCCGGCAAAATGGAAAGCAATTCCGATGACGGCAGAAGCTGCCAGGAAGGCCACCGGATGGATTTTCTTGTACTTGTTGGTCAGAAACAACAGGATTACGGCCAGCAAAATGGAGCGGACATTGAACAGGACGCTCCAGCTGCCGGTTTTCCAGGCTTCCGGATGGAGCATCGTCACTTTGGTCACCAGCAGGCCGGCCGCGGCAATCAGTCCGGCGGAAGCAGCCCGCAGTCCGTACATGACGGCTTTCACATACTTGCTGTCTCCGAACTTCTTCAGGAACTGGGATACGATCAGGATCACAATCACTGATGGAGTGACCAGTCCGAAGGTGGCTACCAGGGCTCCGGGTACACCGGCGATGTGATAACCCACATATGTGGCGGTGTTGACCCCGATGGGGCCGGGAGTAGATTCGGACACGGCAATCATGTTCAAAAGGTCTGTGGTGGTGAACCAGCCCGTGGCTTCTGCCAGCTTGGCCAGGAAAGGAATGGTGGCCATGCCGCCGCCTACGGCGAACAGGCCGATTTTGAAGAATTCATAGAACATCTGGAAGAACAGTCCCATCACAGTTCACCTCCCTGTTTTTTGGCAATGAGCCCTACGATGCCCGCAAAGACCACCAGCCAGGCCGGGGAAATATCGGACAGCAGGTTTACAGCCATGATCAGGAAGAACAGCAGCCAGGTGAGTTTGTCCACCAGGGCGCCTTTGGCCAGCTTCTTGATGGCGTTGAAAATCAGGACGCAGACGCACACACGGATACCGGCGAAGGCATCCTTTACGGCCTGGAACTGGGCAAAATTGGCCAGGCAGGCGGCAATCACCGTAATGATGAGAAGGGAAGGGGCAATGACTCCCAGAGTGGCTATAATGCCGCCAATGGTACCTTTCCGTTTTACTCCGATGAAAGTGGCCGTGTTTACGGCAATCACTCCCGGGGTACACTGGCCGATGGCAAAGTAGTCGGCCAGTTCGGCTTCTTCCGCCCAGTGATATTTTTCAACCACTTCGGCCTGCAGGATGGGCAGCATGGCATAGCCGCCGCCGAAAGTCACTGCACCGATGCGGGCAAATACAGTAAATAATTTGATGAGTTCATCCATGGGAACACCTCCGATTCTTTTAAGTGTAACACGGCGGCTGCAGGGTGTAAACCGGAAAACAGCGGACAGGTTCCCGTACTGATAAATTCTTTGCAAAATCGGGAACTTTAGAAATTGTAGATTTTATAAAACTGTACTATAATAATTCTATATGAGCAAAAGATGAAATACCCAATACAGAGAATCAAAACAGGAGAGGGAAGGTTCCTTTTCCTGGGCGGGATACCGCAGAAAGGCTTGTTTTGTGAAAACATATTTACTGGCATTGAGCATATCGCTGATCATCAGCTGGATACTGACTCCTTTCGTCAAGAGACTGGCGTTTCAAATCGGGGCGGTAGACAGACCCAACGCCCGGAAAGTCCACCACCGGATCATGCCACGGATGGGCGGGCTGGCCATTTATATCGGGTTCATGGCAGCGGCCGTAACCTGCATGGAACTGACCCGTGACGTGGCAGGCATCTTGCTTGGCGGCACGGTCATTGCCATTGTAGGGATCCTGGATGATATGTTCCAGCTGGCTGCCAAGGTGAAACTGGTGGGACAGATCATTGCTGCCCTGGTGCCGGTGTGCTTTGGGGTCCGGATTGAATGGCTGAACAATCCCTGGGGAGGTTATTTCTATCTGAATTACCTTTCCATTCCTTTTACAGTATTCTGGATTGTCAGCTTTACCAATGTAGTGAACCTGATTGACGGGCTGGATGGCCTGGCTGCCGGAGTATCCGCCATCGCTTCGGTGACGGTAATCATGGTAGCTCTGCAGCAGGGCCTGTATCCGGTGGCGGTGCTCACCGCGGCCCTGGCCGGCGGTATCATCGGTTTTATCCGGTACAACTTCAACCCGGCTACCATCTTCATGGGTGATACGGGAAGCCTGTTCTTAGGCTATATGCTGGCTGCCATTTCCATTTTCGGGGCAGTGAAGAGCGCCGCCACCATCGCACTGCTGGTTCCGGCCATTGCTCTGGGACTGCCCATCATGGACACGGCCTTTGCCATTGTACGCCGGTACAAGAACGGCCGGCCCATCTTCAGCCCGGATAAGGGACATATCCATCACCGCCTGCTGGCTATGGGCTTCAGCCAGCGGCAGGCTGTGATTTTCATGTATTTGATCAGTGCAGGACTCTGCCTGACGGCTGTCCTGCTGACAGAAATGGAGGGGATCTATGCCATTGCACTGCTGGTATTCCTGCTGGCAGTGATCTTCATTGGCGCACGCAAAATCGGGATTTTACAGGACAGATCATGAAATAGGGGCGAAGAACAATGGAAAAATTAAAAGTCATGACGATTTTCGGTACCCGTCCGGAGGCCATCAAGATGTGCCCCCTGGTGCTGGAAATGAAAAAATATCCGGATATGCTGGAACCCATCGTGGCAGTGACAGCCCAGCACCGGGAAATGCTGGATCAGGTCCTGGACCTGTTCCAGATCAAGCCGGACTATGATTTGAATATCATGACCGCCGGCCAGACGTTATACGATGTGACCAGCCGGGCCCTCATGGGGTTGAAGGATGTGCTGGAAGAAGCGAAACCCGACCTGGTACTGGTCCATGGGGATACTACCACCACCTTCGTGGGGGCTCTGGCTTCTTTCTATAAGCAGATTCCGGTGGGCCATGTGGAAGCCGGTCTGCGGACCGGGGACAAATACTCTCCCTTCCCGGAAGAGATGAACCGGAAACTGACTGCGGCCATCACAGATTTCCATTTTGCGCCCACCAGCAATGCCAAGGCCAATCTGCTGAAGGAGAACATCAAGGAAGATGATATCTATGTCACCGGCAACACGGTGATCGATGCGCTGCAGGCGACAGTGAAGGAGGATTTCGACTTCCACAATCCCAAGCTGGAAGAAGCCATCCGCAGTGATCACAAACTGATCCTCATGACTACCCACCGGCGGGAGAACCTGGGGGCACCCATGCGCCATGTGTACCAGGCCTTGAAAGAAGTCCTGAAGGACAATCCTTCTGCGGAAGCCATCTTCCCCATGCACAAGAATCCGAAAGTGCGGGAAGTGGCCGAAGCTGTCTTGGGCAAGATGGACCGTGTCCATCTGCTGGAACCCATGGAATATGAACCTTTTGCCAATCTGATGGCCCGGGTGGACATTGTCCTCACTGATTCCGGCGGAATCCAGGAGGAAGCACCGGCCCTGGGCAAACCGGTCCTGGTGCTGCGCAACACCACGGAGCGTCCGGAAGCTGTTACTGCCGGTACAGTGAAACTGATCGGTACGGGCAAGGAAGATGTCTATGCCGCTACCAGCCGGCTGCTGAATGATGAGAAATACTATCGGTCCATGGCGGAAGCCGTCAACCCCTATGGGGATGGCCAGGCTGCCAAGCGGATCGTGACCTATCTGCTCCATACCCATGGGTATCCTGTAGAAATGATGCCGGAATTCCATGGGGGAGAGAAGCGGTAAGCCACTATGGTTGCCTTGCAAAAAGAGCCCCCGGGTCTTCCGGAGGCTCCTTCCGGTATGAAAGGACAGGCAGGGCGGATCATCCTGGGACAGCTGGCGCTGCTGGGTCTTCTGTCGCTGGCAGCCCTGGGCGCCGGGGCCAGACCTCTGGGTACAGGCCTGGGGGCACTGGCCGGTCTGGGTGATACGCTGCTGGTGCTCTGGGGCATTCTCAGCGGTATGAAAAAAACACCCCAGCAGGCAGCCCTTGCCATGCATCGGCTCATGTTCCTGCGCATCGGGGTGCTGCTGGTATGGACGGTGGCTGCCCTGAAGCTGGAGAGCCAGCCGGTCCTGGTGCTGCTGGGCTTTGTCTGTCTGAATGTCGGTTTGGTGATGCAGATGGCCCGCTGCCATCTTGGAGATAAAAAACAGCAGCCATAGGGCCGCTGTTTCCGTAACCATCATAATATTAGAAAAGGAAGTGATATGGATATGGGAATTGCAGAAGCTGCAGGCTCGGAAGTCATCCATTACGGGACGACGGAAGTCATCTCCGGGATTACCCTGAATATGCAGACCATCTATATGTCGTGGCTGACCATGATCATCGTTGCGGCAATCGTTTTTGCCGCAACCCGTCGGGTGCAGAAAATTCCCTATGGAATCCAGAACCTGGTAGAAATGATCGTCGAATGGCTGGAAAAATTGATGGATGCCAATATGGGCGTCGAAGGCAGACGGATGACGATCCCCTTCGTCCTGACCCTGTTCCTGTACATTTTCGTGGGGAATGAATTGGGTCTGATGCCGTCTCTGGGAGTGCATCTTTCTTCTCCCACCAATGATATCAACGTCGCCCTGGGACTTTCCATTACGGTGGCTGTGGCAACGTACATCATTGGGATCATCCAGCAGGGACCCAGGTATTTCAAACACCTGGTGACTCCCTTTGCGTTGATGCTTCCTTTGAATATCATCGAAGAACTGGCCAAACCGCTGACCATGGCTCTGCGTCTGTTCGGGAACATTCTGGCAGGGGAAATCCTGCTGGCGGTGCTGTACATGCTGGTCCCCTGGGTAGTACCCAATCTGTGGATCGGCTTCAGCCTGATCATCGGTTTTCTCCAGGCTTTCATCTTCACCATGCTGACGGTGATTGCCCTGGCACCTATTTTTAAACAGATCCATTCCGGCAAATGAGCTGGAAAACAGAAAGGATGTAAAAAATGATCGACAACAATACTTTGATTATCGTCGCTTCCGTCCTGGCCGCCGCCATTATCGGTGTGGGGGCTTCTATTGCGGCTACCCGGGGTGACTCCACCGTTGCCTCCAAGGCTCTGGAATGTATGGCCCGCCAGCCGGAACAGGCCGGGAGCTTCCAGGTAAACATGATGATCGGTATCGGCCTGGTTGAATCCATTCCTATCATCGCCTCCGTTATCGCCATCGTACTGGTATTTGCCAACCCCTTCGTGAAATGACCGAAAGGATGGAGCTCAGGGAGAAAGGAAGCGATAGGGAATGGTAAGTGTCAACTATACGTTGATTGCACAGATTGTCAACTTCATTATCCTGCTGTGGCTGCTGGCCAAATTTGCCTATAAGCCTCTGCTGAAAGCCATGGATGACAGACGGGCTAAAATCGTGAAGGATATGGACCAGGCCGACCATGCCCGGAAGGACGCAGAAGCGATGAAGCAGCAGTATGCTGATCAACTGAAAAATGCCAAAAAAGAGGCCAATGATATTATCTCCAGAGCCAATAACATGGCCCAGCAGCTTCATGATGAAGCTCTGGCCAGTGCCCAGAAGGAACGGGCCGAACTGCTGGCCAGCGGGCGGCAGACTGTGGAGATGGAAAAACGCAAGGCCCTGCTGGAAGTGCGGGAGCAGATCATTGCCCTGAGCACGGAAATCGCCGGCCGGGTTCTGCAGGCCAAACTGGATTCTGCTGAAGACCAGGCTCTGGTGACCAAGATCACTGATGACACCCTGGCAGAACAGCAGAAAAAATGATTGCAAAATCCCCGTTGAGAGGGATTGTGGAGGCAGGATCAACCGATGAATAGTAAAAACAAGGAAGCTCTGTGGAAACAGATCCTGGATCATGTGACCCTTACAGAGGATGACCAGGCCCTGTTTGCCGGACAGGAGCTTTTGCCTGTCACGGTGACGACGGCCCGGCCTCTGGAAGCGGAGGAAGCCACTCTGCTGGAAAAACTGCTGACGGAGAAATTTCAGAAACAGGTGCAAATCAGTCAGCGGAAAGTAGATCCCAATGTGGTGGGTGGTGTACTGGTCCAGTATGGAGACCATATTTTCGATGCCACCATGAAACGCCAGCTGGAGAAAATGGATATCTTGATGAAGGAAATCCATCTCCAGGATCAGGATCTGGAACAACCGGAAAATATGACGGAAGCCCTGAGCCAGGGCGTGAAAAAATTCCAGGATCAGGTGGACCTGGAAGAAATCGGCGTAGTCGAGAAAGTCGGCGACGGTATCTGCACCGCCAGCGGACTGGGCGGAGCCATGAGCGGTGAGCTGGTGGCACTGCACGACGGCGTCTACGGCATGGTGCAGAACCTGCGGGAAAATGAAGTGGGTATCGTACTACTGGGCGGCGCTACGGAAATCAAGGAAGGGGATATGGTCCGCCGTACAGGCGAGATCATGGAAATCCCTGTGGGCGAAGAAATGCTGGGCCGGATTGTCAATCCGCTGGGGCAGCCTTTGGACGGGAAGGGCATCATCAAGACCCGGACCAAATATCCCATTGAACATCAAGCCCCCGGCATTGCTGCCCGGCAGCCGGTGGATGTACCTCTGCAGACCGGGCTGAAGGCTGTGGATGCTCTGGTGCCCATTGGCCGTGGCCAGAGAGAACTGATTATCGGTGACCGTGGGACCGGTAAGACGGCCATCGCCATCGATACCATCCTGAACCAGAAGGGGAAGGGTGTGATCTGCATTTATGTAGCCATCGGACAGAAGGCTTCTTCGGTGGCCCGTCTGGCCCGTACCTTCGAACAGTATGGTGCGGCCGGCTATACCATGATCGTGGCAGCCACCGCTGCCGATACGGCTCCTCTGCAGTATCTGGCACCCTATGCCGGTGCTGCAGTTGGCGAATACTTCATGGATCAGGGCAAGGATGTGCTGATTGTTTATGATGACCTGAGCAAGCATGCCGTAGCGTATCGTGCCATGAGTCTGCTGCTCCGTCGGCCGCCCGGACGGGAAGCTTATCCGGGGGATGTATTCTATCTGCATTCCCGCCTGCTGGAACGTGCCTGCCGGCGGAATGAAAAGCACGGCGGCGGTTCCATGACGGCGCTGCCTATCATTGAAACCCAGGCCGGAGACGTGAGCGGGTATATCCCTACCAACGTGATTTCCATTACCGATGGGCAGATCTATCTGGAAACCGACCTGTTCAATTCCGGTGTACGGCCGGCCCTGAACTCCGGGCTGTCCGTGTCTCGTGTCGGGGGTGCAGCCCAGACCAAGGCCATGAAGAGTGTGGCCGGGACGCTCCGTCTGGCTCTGGCCCAGTACCGTGAACTGGCGGCTTTCGCCCAGTTCGGGTCCGATCTGGACAAAGAGACCAGGGCCCAGCTGGAACGGGGTGCCCGGGTGACGGAAATGCTGAAGCAGGGGCAGTATCAGCCTCTTTCTATGGCACAGGAAGTCATTTCCCTGTATGCGGTGAACAACGGTTTTGTGGACGATGTGCCCGTGGCCGATGTGACCCGGTACGCCCATGAGATGCTGAACTACATGGATACCCATTGTTCCATCCTCCTCACATCTCTGGAAAAAGAGCAGAAACTGACGGATCCGATCAAACAGCAGCTGGATGAAGCACTGGATGACTTTGGCAAGCTGTTTGCGCCCGGCGGCGCACAGGCATAAAGGCGGGTGAGCGAGATGGCCAATACCAGCGGGATCCGTGCCCATATGAAAACGGTGGGCAGTATCAGTAAAATCACCGGGGCCATGCAGATGGTGGCATCTGCCCGGATGCACCAGGCTCAGCAGCGGGCTGAAGCCAGCCTGCCTTATGCCGACAAACTGCGGGAAATCCTGCAGGAAGCCGTCAGCGATCCTTCTGTCATGGCCCATCTGGACCTGAAGAAGAATCCGCTGTTGGAAAAACGGCCTGTATACAGGACCGCTTATATCGTCATGGGGTCTGACAAGGGCCTGGCCGGGCCTTATAACAATAACGTGGTGAAATACACCGGTGTGGAACTGCGGGGGAAAGAGGATTCTCCTCTTTTGGCCGTGGGCAAGCAGGTGCGGATCGGTCTGGATCACTGGGGCTACCATATCGAAAAGAGCTGGATGGGCTTTTCGGAAAAGCCAACGTTCGAGGCGGCGGAAGAAATCGCCGATTACGTGGAGTCCATGTTCGTCCATGGAGAGGTAGATGAAGTGGATATCATCTATACCTACTTCAAATCCGCCATGGTGCAGATCCCCAAGACCGTATCCATCCTGCCGGTACAGCCCAAGGCCAAGGACAATCTGGAAGTGCAGGCAGAGGAAGTCTGGGAAACGGATGATCCTACGGATTATCCCACCCTGATCTTCGAGCCGGAACCGGCGGAAATGCTGCCCTATCTGGCCAAGTATTATCTGCGCAGCCAGATTTTCACGGCCCTCATCCAGAGTTCAGCCTGTGAGCTGGCTTCCCGGATGACCGCCATGAGCACAGCCACGGACAACGCCCAGAACCTCCTGGGAAAACTGCAGGTGTATTACCAGAAAGTGAGACAGGCCAGCATCACGACGGAAATTAACGAAATTGTCAGCGGTGCTGAAGCTTTGAAATAAGGGGGCACAAACGTGTCGCAAGAAGAAAAGAAACGAATCGATCAGGTGGTGGCCCGGCTCTCTGCCAAAGCAAGAGGTCATATCGGCCACGTGGTCCAGGTCATGGGCCCGGTCATCGATATCCGGTTCCCGGATAAACAGCTGCCGGCTATCTATAATGCCATTCACATCGATGCCCAGGCTGCGAAAAACATCCATGTGGATCTGACGGCAGAAGTGGTGCAGCATATTGGCAGTGATATGGTCCGTGCCGTAGCCATGAGTTCCACTGACGGGCTGACCCGGAACATGGAAGCCGTGGATACGGGCAAGCCCATCATGGTGCCGGTGGGGAAAGGGTGTCTGGGACGGGTGTTCAACGTATTGGGCGAAACTGTGGACGATGACCCCACGCCCGTGCAGGCGTCCGATTACTGGCCCATCCATCGTCCGGCACCGGCTCTGGCTGACCAGTCTACGGAAACCAAAATCATGGAAACGGGCATCAAAGTCGTGGATTTGATTGCCCCCTATGCCCAGGGCGGCAAAATCGGGCTGTTCGGCGGTGCCGGCGTGGGCAAGACCGTGCTGATTATGGAACTGATCCACAACATTGCCACCAATCACGGGGGCTATTCCGTATTCTCCGGCGTAGGGGAACGGACTCGTGAAGGGAACGATCTGTGGGGAGAAATGAAGGAATCCGGGGTCATCGACAAGACAGCCCTGGTATACGGACAGATGAATGAACCCCCGGGAGCCCGTATGCGGGTTGGCCTCACCGGTCTGACCATGGCAGAATACTTTCGGGATGTAGCCGGACAGGATGTACTCCTGTTCATCGATAACATCTTCCGGTTCATCCAGGCCGGATCCGAAGTGTCCGCTCTGCTGGGGCGTATGCCTTCAGCCGTAGGGTATCAGCCCACCCTGGCTAACGAAATGGGCGCTTTGGAAGAGCGGATCACTTCCACTCGGAACGGGTCCATCACTTCAGTGCAGGCCGTATACGTGCCTGCCGATGACTTGACCGACCCGGCGCCGGCTGCCACCTTTGCCCATTTGGATGCAACGACGGTGCTTTCCCGTGAAATCGTGGAACTGGGGATTTACCCGGCCGTGGACCCCCTGGCTTCCACCAGCCGGATCCTGGATCCCCTGGTAATCGGGAAGGAACATTATGAAGTGGCCCGTGGGGTGCAGAAAATCCTGCAGCGGTATAAGGAACTGCAGGATATTATCGCCATCCTGGGTATGGAAGAATTGAACGAAGAGGATAAACTCACTGTATCCAGAGCACGGAAAGTACAGCGGTTCCTGAGCCAGCCCTTCTTCGTGGCCCAGCAGTTCACCGGCCAGGAAGGGAGATATGTCCCCTTGGCCGAAACCATCCGGGGCTTTAAGGAAATCCTGGAAGGCAAGCACGATGATCTGCCGGAAAATGCCTTTTATATGGTGGGCAGTATCGATGAAGCAGTGGCCAAGGGCAAGAAACTGAAGGGCGAATGAGACTATGGCCAACGTAATGAGTCTGGAAGTCCTTACACCGGAAAAACTTTTGGTGAAAAGGAAGGATATTTCCTATGTCTTGTTGAATACAGTAAATGGGGGAATCGGCATTCTGGCCAACCATGGTCCCATGCTTGCTGTTTTGGGGGAAGGGACTCTGAAGCTGCAGGATCAGGACCACCATGTAATCCTGGTCTATGTGGAAGGCGGCTTTGCGGAAGTAAAGGAAAACAAGGTCATCATCCTGACCCCCCGGGCGGAACGGGCAGAGAAAATCGATGTGGCAAAATATGAGCAGGTCCGGGCAGAAGCCCAGGCCCGGCTGGACCATCCCGACAATCTGACCGATATCGAACATACGGAAAAAATCCTGCGTCGTGCCGAAGCTCGTCTGAAGACAGCTTCCCTGGTGGGGAAGGTAGCACCCTATACTCTGGGAGAATAATCGGGGGCAGAGGGAGTAAGGTCATTGCAGCAGGTAGAGAGGGGGCTCCGCTGTGGACTTTATCAGTAAGATGGCGGCCAGTAAGATGGGGCAGCTGCGCCTGGAACTGGTCGAACTGGAAGAACGATTGGAAGAAGCAAAGACGGAAGAACAGATCCGCAATCTCAAAAAGACCATTCAGGAAAAGCAGGTCTATTACAACATCCTGGCGGACCGGCTGCGGACCCACACAAGACGGTTTTAAGAAGGAAGTGTCGCCCTGGCGGCACTTCTTTTTTGCTGTGCCCATTCCATCTTTTTTCCCCTATGGTATTCATTGCGTAATATGGTATAATAATCTGGTTATCAAAATTGGCATTGGATTGGAAGTACCGTAGACATAGAGGGGGTGCCATACGGATTGTCCAACATGGTGTTTTTGGTGGTATGCTGCCTGGTGACCTGGGTAATTTTCCTGGACAGCCACAGCATTGGGATGAAGCATAAGAATCTGTGGGTAGTGGGGACATTTTTACTGATGCCCCTGGTTGTTCCGCTTTATTTGATCCGCAGGGCTCAGTTTCTTTATGAGCGGAAACTGACGCCCCGGCAGGAGAGAGAAGCCAAAGCCCGGGAGGAATCCCGGAAACGGCGTCAGAAGGCAGAAAAAGCCAGGATGGAATGGGAAATCGCCCAACGAAAAAAAGCAAAAGACGATCCGGCCGGGGCAGCTGCTGCCCGGGCAAAGAATTACCGGGAAAAGCACGAAATGCGGCTGGCCCTGGATCATGCATTGATTGAACAGCAGCAACGACACAAAAAACAATGGGGTATCCATTCGAAATTATGACGAGGGAAGGGGAAGCATTGCTTCTCTTCTAGAAAAGAAAGGTGTGGAATCAGGCGTGGAGAAACTGGTGGTAAAGGGTGGTCATCGGCTGCAGGGGACTGTTCGGGTCAGCGGGGCCAAAAATGCAGTATTGCCCATTATTGCAGCTTCTGTATTGGGGACGGAAGGAAGTACCATTCTGGAAGTACCGGAACTGGAGGATGTGAGCACCATCTGCAAGGTGCTGGAATGTCTGGGACTGAAAGTGGATCATTCCCAGCCACATGCATTGAAAATCGACAGCAGGCAGGTGACCGGCTGGGAAGCTCCCTATGAGCTGGTAAGCACCATGCGGGCCTCGTTCCTGGTTATGGGCTCCTTGCTGGCGCGGATTGGCCGGGCCAAGATTTCTTTGCCTGGGGGATGTGCTATCGGGACTCGTCCCATCGACATCCATTTGAAAGGCTTCGAAGCCTTGGGTGCCACCATCGAGCAGGGCCATGGCTATATCGAAGCCTTTGCTCCCCATGGCCTGACCGGTACGACCATCTATCTGGATTTTCCCAGCGTAGGAGCAACGGAAAACCTGATGATGGCGGCTTCCATGGCCAAGGGGACAACCATCATTGAAAATGCGGCAGAGGAACCGGAAATCGTGGACCTGGCCAACTACATCAACGTGATGGGCGGCAAGGTCCGGGGAGCTGGTACCACTACCATCCGCATTGACGGTGTGGAAAGCATGAAAGGCGGGGAACATACGGTCATCCCCGACCGGATCGAAGCCGGGACTTATATGGTGGCGGGTGCCATGACCCACGGGGATATCATGGTGGAAAATGTGCTGTGCGAACATATGAAACCCCTGATCGCCAAACTGCGGGAAGCCGGTGCCACGGTGGAGGAGGGAATCAACTCCGTCCACGTGGTGGGGCCGGAACAGTTGAAGGCCATCACCATCAAGACCCTGCCCTATCCCGGGTTCCCTACGGATATGCAGGCCCAGGTCATGGCTATGATGTGCATTTCCAAAGGCCAGAGTTCCGTACTGGAAACCGTGTTCGAGAACCGGTTCATGCATGTGGATGAACTGCTGCGCATGGGGGCCAACATCCGGACAAGCGGCGGCCGGGCGGCCATCGTGGAAGGGGTGCCCAAGCTGTACGGGTGCCAGGTACGGGCAACGGATCTGCGGGCCGGTGCAGCCATGGTCCTGGCAGGACTGGTAGCCGACGGCAGTACGGAAATCACCGATATCTACCATATCGACCGGGGTTATGAAAATCTGGTAACCAAACTGACCGGTCTGGGAGCCGATATCAAGCGGATCGGCTGATACCATGAAACGGACGGAAAAGAGAAGCTTGTTTTCCCGGCTGTTCAACCCGGTGGATGTAGGCATCGATATGGGGACTACTACCACAAGGGTATTCATGAAGAACCGGGGCATCCTGCTCCAGGAACCTTCCGTGGTGGCTGTGGACCCCAATACCGGCAAGGTGGGAGCCATCGGCTCCAAGGCCAGGGAAATGGCCGGCAAGGGTCAGTGGGAAGTAATCTGGCCCCTGGAAAACGGGGTCATCGCTGATTTCGATGGGGCTGTAGGCCTGCTGGAAACAATCCTGGACCGGGTTGTGGGGAAGAACCTGTTCTTCAAGCCGAGAGTTATGCTCTGCGTGCCCACCGGGGTTACCGGTGTGGAGCGTCGGGCTGTGACAGAAGCGGCGCTCCTGGCGGGAGCCGCGAAAACGTATCTGATCGAGGAACCGGTGGCAGCAGCACTGGGGGCCGGGCTTCCCATCCAGGAACCCAAAGGGCACCTGGTGATGAACATCGGCAGCGGGATTACCAGTGTGGCGCTGCTGAGCATGGGGCGGATCATCCATTCTGCATCCCTCCGGATGGGCGGAGAGTCGTTCAATGCGGCTCTGGACCGGTTCCTGAAGGACCATCTCCATCTGCAGGTGGAAAACAGCCAGACAGAGGAAATCAAACTGGACATCGGCACGGTGAGTACCCACGGCCGTCGGAGCAACCGGATCATCCGGGGGCGGGATACCATCACGGGCCTGCCTACCACGGTGCGCCTGGGAGCCCAGGAACTGCGGCAGGGGCTGGAGGAACCGGTGGTTTCCCTGCTTGCCTGTCTGCACGGCGTACTGGAAAAGACACCGCCGGAACTGGCGGCGGATCTGCTGGATACGGGTATCGTCCTTACCGGGGGCGGCAGCCTGCTGGAAGGGCTGGATGAATGCATCCAGAACGGGACCCATGTACGGACCCGGGTGGCGCCCAATCCCCTGGAATGTGTGGCCAGGGGTGCTGGCATGGCGCTGGATGATCCGGCCCTGTTGGATTTGATGGAAAGAAAATAGCATGAAGGGGTGTGAATACTTCACACCTCTATTTTATTTGGAAAAGGAGTTTCATCGTGCAACAATTGTATCGCAAATGGATTTCTCGTTTCCTGCTGGCCGGGATGCTGTTTACAGCCGGTCTGCCTGGGGCTCAGGCGGCCCGTGTGAACCAGCTTCGGGGTGGGGTAACATCGGAGCGGGCCCGGGTGGTCATGAACCTGGATGAACCGGTGGCTTATACCAGCCGGGTGGTTGGCAATCAGCTGATCATCAATCTGAAGGGCAAGGCAGCCCGGACAGAAATGATACGGCTGCGGGATCCCCGGATCCAGAAAGCTACCCTGGAACCTTCCGGCAGCGGCAGCCGTCTGGTGGTGGTGTTCCGCAAAACGGTACCGGCCTACAAGGTGTTCCTGCTGAAGAATCCCCAGCGGCTGGTAGTGGATTTCCCTCGGTCCGGCACCGCCGGCAGTGCGGTCCGGAAACCTTCCAGTTCTGGCCAGTGGCTGGGCAAAGGGCTCACGTACAAGGCAGGCCGGGTGAACTACGGCGCCGGCCAGGTGAAGACCTATACCCTGATTTTGGCTCCTTCCAGCGAGTTCAGACTGGATTTCATTCCCGGCTACGGCAAAACCATCCAGCGGGGCACTCTGTCCATGATCCAGAAACGGTCCGGGGCGGTAGCCCTGGTGAATGCCTCCTACTTCGACAGTGACATCTGGGTGGTGGGTAACCTGAAAATCCAGGGCAAATGGCTGGGTATGGAAACCACACCCCGCACGGGACTGGTCATTCCCAGAGGGAGTATTCCCTCCATCCAGCCGGGCCTTTCCTACAGCGGCACCGTGACACGTCCTGACGGCAGGAGCTTTGCCATTACCGGTGTGGACCGGATGCGGCTGGAAAATGAGCTGATCCTGTTCAATGACGGGTATGACGATACGACTGACACCAACAGCTATGGTACGGAAGTGAAGCTGGTGAACGGAGTGGTCAGCGATATCAGCAGAACGGGCAGCATGCCTCTTACTGCCGGCAGTACTGTCTTGTCCGGCAACGGCACGGCAGCAGCTTTCCTGAATGGCTTGCGCCGGGGTGACCGGGTGACCATCCGCCAGACACTGGGCAATACAGCGGCCGACAGCGCGGTATCCGTTGGGTCTGCAGGTCCTCAGCTGGTGCGGGACGGACAGGTGGCCGTGACCAGTGATGAGGAGGAAATCGCTTCCGATATTGCTGACGGACGGGCGCCCCGGACCGGCGTGGGCATCAAAAAGGACGGCACCGTACTCATTGTGGTGGCCGATGGCCGCAGCGACGACAGCGCCGGATTCACCCTGAATGAGTTCGCCCGGTATTTTGTCAGCCTGGGTGCCGACAGGGCCATGAACTTCGATGGGGGCGGTTCCAGTGAGATGGTGGTGAATGGCAGGATCATGAACGACCCCAGCGATGGCAGTGAACGGCCTGTCCGCGTAGCCTTGGGAGTATTCCGGAAGTAAGGCACCCTCTTGCATCCCTCCTTGACTTCGGTATATAATAAACAAACGATGGAAAAGAGGTGCTGATCATGTTACACAAAATCCTGAAAAATAGAAAAATATGGGCAGCAGCCTTGCTGATGGTGTTACTGGCCCTGGGCGTGGCCCAGGCGGCCGGGGTACAGCCGCAGAAGAGCAGCCTTTCCGGTACGGTGGTTTCTACGGTTTCCGTGGGCAGCCAGGTTTCGGAAGGAGCTGTACTGGTGACTGTGAAGACCCTGGCGGGAACGGCACCGGCTGCCCGTGCCAACTGCGGCGGCAAAGTGGTGTCTGTGGAAGTTTCTCCGGGCAGTATGATCGCGGCTGATCAGGTCGTTGCCCAGATCGAACCGTAAAGAGAGAAGCAAAAAGGGCTGTCACTTCAGGCGACAGCCCTCTTTTATAGGAGGAAATATGCACTGTTTCAAGTGGAAACGCATCCTGGCACTGGCTCTTGGATGCGTTCTGGCAATGGCTTCCCTGGCACTGGCCGTTACTCCTACCATTGCGGTGGAAGAACTGAAACCGGGGATGAAGGGGTATGGCAAGACGGTGATCCGGGGAGCGGACATCCAGACCTTTGATGTGGAAATCCTTGGGGTCACCGGTACGGAAACTGGCGGTTACAACATCCTGATCAAGGCCTCCGGTCCGCTCTTGAAAGAAAGCGGCGGCATTGCCCAGGGCATGAGCGGCAGTCCGGTATATATCGACGGCCGGCTGGCCGGGGCTGTGGCCTATGGGCAGGCCTTTTCCGACCCCAACTACTGTTTTCTGACCCCTATCAACGAAATGCTGCGGCTGTTCGATGAAACGGATCCCCGGCCTTCCGTATTCCTGCCTAAGAGTACGCCGCTTATGGTCAGCGGATTTACCTCCGACGGGGTGGCTCACCTGAATGAAGGACTGAAATCCTTTGGACTTACATCCTATGCGGTGCCGGGCGGGGATGCGGCACTGGACAATGTGAAACTGGAACCGGGCAGCTCTGTGGGAGTAGCCCTGGTACGGGGCGATATGGTCATCGGGGCCATCGGTACTGTCACCTGGACTGATGACGAAGGACGGGTACTGGCCTTTGGCCACCCCTTCCTGCAGCACGGGGATTCCAATTATTTCATGACCAATGCCTGGATTTACGCTTCTGTGCCCAACATCCAGAGCGCTTTCAAAGTGGGTTCCCTGGGAAAAACATTGGGCCGCATCAGCCAGGACCGGCTCAGCGGCATCGCTGGGAAAGAAGGCGAAAGTGCACCCATCATTCCCATGTACGTATCCGTGACGGATAAGGACCGGGGCGTCCACAGAAGCAGCAATGTACAGCTGATTACCGATGAAGACCTGGTACCCACCCTGGTGGATGGAGTCACCTACAATACGGTAAGCATGGCCAAAGACCGGAAGGGGGCCGGGTCCAGCCGGATCCGCTTCACCATTACAGCCAACGGGGAAAAGGAAGGCCCCATCCGTCTGCGCCGGGAGAACATGTTCTACAGTGCCAGCGATCTGGGCAAGCTTACTGATTCGGAACTGAACGTGGCTACGGATATGCTCATGAACAACCGGTTCGACAAAGTGACCATCCAGGACATCAATGTGGATGTGGAGACCACCTCCAACTGTGAAGTGGCAGAAATGCTGGGAGCCAGTGCACCTTCCACCGTTACCCAGGGCGGGGTGCTGCCCATCACGCTGACTTTCAAGCCCTACCGGGCCGATGAGATTACTCGCACCATCAACTTCAGGGTGCCGGACAAGCAGCCTGTGGGGCCCATGAACCTGATCGTCCGCAGCGGCAATGCCACCACCTGGATCAGCAAGGCCCTGTCCAAACGAAACAGCGGCAGGAATACCAATACCACCGATGGAGACGGGACGGATGGCAGCGAGGATGATACGTCCATGCTGCAGTCCGGCCAGCGCCAGTTCAAGGATTTCCTCACGGAATTCAATGAAATGGATGCCAACAACGAAGTGGTGGTGGACCTGATGCCCGGATACGCCAGCAGTGCTGCCGGCCGCAGCGGCTATCGGCGCGGCAATGCCGCCGGAAACAGTGCCGGCGCTGCCAGTATGAGCAACGCCATCACCGGCCTGCTCAAAGGCAGCAGGTTCAAACAGAAATTCCCCATGGATTTCATCATCACCGGAGAAACGAATATTGCGGTCAATGTAAAGAGCCGTTAGAAATGATGATGGTAAAAATAGAGCAGGGGCTGTGGATGATTTCGCAGCTCCTTTTTTCATATTCTACAGGAAATTTTCATGGTTATGGGGTATAATAGGCTGTAATGATTTCAGATTGAAGGAAAGGATGGACGTTTTATGGGACTCCGAGACCTGTGCCGCTGGGTGGGCCATTCCCTGGTGGACCTGTGCGCCCGGGTGGGCCGCATCATGAATCTGTTCCTGGAAGCCTGCAGGGCTGCCAGAGGAGCGGATCGCCGGGAAGTCTTGCGCCAGATGGCCAAACTGGGAGCGGATTCGCTGCCCATTGTCAGTATGACCATCCTGTGCACCGGCATGGTCATGAGCGTACAGACTGCCAAGGAATTCGTCCGTTTCGGGGCGGCGGATTCCGTGGGCGGTATCGTGGCTATTGCCATGGGCCGGGAACTGGCCCCCATCCTGACCGGTGTGGTGGTGGCCGGACGGATCGGCGCCGCTATCGCCGCGGAATTGGGTACCATGAAGGTCACAGAGCAGATCGATGCCCTGCGGGTCATGGCTGCCAGTCCCGTACAATATCTGGTGGCTCCCCGCCTGCTGGCTATCGTCCTCATGATGCCGGTCCTGGTGGTATATGCAAACCTGGTGGGAGATGTGGGCGGCTGGTTCGTGGCAGAAAACTACGCCGGCATCAATTCCCACATGTTTATGGAAAGCATCCGGAGTTTCATCGAACCCTGGGATATCATCGGCGGGCTGATCAAGGGGGCCGTGTTCGGTGCCCTCATTGCCACCATCGGCTGCTTCCGGGGACTCACGGCCACTCAGGGTGCTGAAGGCGTGGGCCTGGCTACTACGAAATCCGTGGTGATGTCCATCATCCTGATCTTCATTGCCAACTATTTCCTGTCCATCATCCTGTATGTCCATGGAGGCTGAGATGCAAGAACCTGTCATTGAATTCCGCGGCGTGGAAATGGCCTTCGGCCCCAAGGTGGTGCTGGACCATGTGAGCTTCCAGGTCAGGAAGGGAGAGACCCTGGCGGTGATCGGGCCCAGCGGTACCGGCAAGAGTACCGTGTTGAAGCTGCTCATCGGACTGCTGAAGCCCCAGGGAGGCTCCATCCTCATCCAGGGTCACGCAGTGGAGAAATATACAGAAGACCAATGGAACCAGCTGCGCCAGCACATGGGCATGGTGTTCCAGTATTCCGCCCTGTTCGATTTCCTGGATGTGGGCGAGAATGTGGCTTTCGGACTGCGGCAGCACACCCGTATGGCCGAAGCCGATATCCAGGAACGGGTTGCCGGGCTTCTGGATGCGGTGGGCCTTTCCGGCAACGAGCATGTGTATCCGGCCCAGCTGTCCGGAGGCATGCAGAAGCGGGTGGGACTGGCTCGGGCCCTGGCCCTGAAACCGGACATCATTCTGTACGATGAACCTACGGCCGGGCTGGACCCCATCATGGCTACCAATATCAGCCAGCTGATCCTGGATACGAAAAAGAAACTGGGCATTACAGGAGTGCTGGTCACCCATGACATGGCATCGGCTTTCCTGTGTGCCGACCGGATCCTGATGCTCAGCAAGGGCCGGATTGTATTTTCTGGCACTGTGGACGAAGCGAGACATACCCGGGAACCCCTGGTACGGGCGTTCCTGCGCAGTGATATTCTGGAAGACAAGGAGCAAGAGCATGAAAACTGATGAAGTCAAAGTCGGTGCCGTCACCTTGGGCGGTTTCGTGATCCTGGCCCTGATGCTGACCTTTCTGGGGGTCTTCAGTTTCACCGGCCGTACCTATAAGCTCAACGTGATGTTCAACGATGTGGACGGCCTGAAAACAGGAAACGAGGTCAGGTTTGCCGGGGTACCCGTGGGCAAGGTGCAGGACATCCTGGTGGATGGCTCCAAGGTGAAAGTGGTCATGAAGATGGACGAAAAGCAGAAAATCCCCCGCAACTCCCAGTTCAGCATCGGATCTGACGGAGTCATGGGCAGCAAGTTCGTTTCTATTACGCCGCCCCAGATTGCTACCGGCCTGACTTTCAAGCCCGGTGAAACCATTACCGGCCAGCAGGCAGGGGGGATTGGCAAGCTTATGGATTCCTCCGGCAAGGTACTGGACAAGCTGGATGTGGTGGTGGATGCTTTCGCCAATGTGTTCGGCGACAAGGATGTACAGAAATCCATGCGCCAGGGTTTTGTCCAGACAGGGGAAGTGGCCAAGAACATGAATGACTTCACCAAAGCCCTGGCCACCATGGCCCAGCAGAACCAGGGCGACATCCATACGATGGTAAGACAGATGAAAGAAATGTCCGTTCATATGAACAATATCATGGATAAAGCAGATGCAGACGGAGATACCGGCCGGAATGTGGCTGCCATGGCCGCCAATATGGCTGACGCCAGCAAGAAAATCCAAAGCACGGCGGAAGCCCTGCAGAATGTGGTCACCGATCCCCAGACCCAACAGGACCTGAAGGAGACCATCTCCCATGCCAAATCCACTTCCGTAAAAGCGGATAAAATCCTGGGGGTGGTCACCGATGCCCAGCTGCAGGCCGATGTACTCTACAATGACAAAAAGGGAAAATGGCGGACCGATATGGGTGCCAGACTGCCCCTGAAAGATGATTCCTATGCCTACCTGGGCGTGTCCGATATCGGCGACCGGGACAAGCTGGACTTCCACTATAACAGGAAGCTGAACAAATACATCTGGGGCCGGGCCGGTGTCATGGAAGGTGAGTTTGGCGTAGGGGCCGACTGGATCCTTTCCCCAAAACTGAAGCTGTTTACCGATTTCTATGATTTCAACGATGCCAAGCTGAAGGTGGGTGCGGAATACGCCTTTACCCCCAGACTGTCTCTGATCGGAGAGAGCATGGATGTGTTGGATAACGGGGTGGATACCACCTATCTGGGACTGCGGGCGCGGTTCTGAGGCACAGTTTGGAAAGTGTTTGGTTGACTTTGTTTTTTTTACTGTTTATAATAGTAAAAGCTGACTAGGTAGTCAGAATGTACAGGAGGGTCTGAACGTGAAGCATTTTCATACGAAAAGCATGATTTTGAGCGCTGTCATCCTGAGCGCGATGAGCTTACATACAGTTGGGGCCGCTACCCCCGACACTGTGAACCTGGATCTGGGCAAGGCAGTCCGCATGGCTCTGGACAACAACTCCAGCGTCAAGATTTCTGCCGCCGAACTGGATGCCGCCAAAGCAGAACTGGACCAGGCCAAGGGATCCCGCTGGGGGAGCATCGACTTTACCCATACCAGCGGGAGAACGGAAAACTATCGAAGACAGTCAATCGGGAATGAACATACGAATGATATCAATATCACGGTTCCCATCTATACGGGCGGGCGTCTGGAAGGCCAGATCGAACAGGCCAAAAAGAATCTGGATTACTACCAGTATGGGATGAGCAGTTCCTATCAGACCACCCGGTACAATGCAGAAAAAGGCTACTACGATGTGCTTCAGGCTGCCAATACCGTGAATCTGGACAAAGAGACCGTGGACCGGCTGAATGAACATTTGAAGAATACCCAGGCCCAGTTCGCCGTGGGCGTGGTGGCAAAGGCTGACGTGCTCCGGTCTGAAGTGGAACTGGTGAATGCCCAGCAGACTCTGACCCAGGCTGAAAACAACTACGAAGTGGCTGTTTCCTCTTTGAACAACGTCATCGGGCTTCCCACTGCCACGAAGCTGAACCTGAGCCAGGGGCTGGAATACAAGCCCAATGATTATACCTTGGACAACTGCGTGACCTACGCCATGGCCAACCGCCCGGAAATCCACCAGGCGGAAGCTTCTGTAGGGATGAGTGAAGCTGCAAAAAAAATCGCCAATTCTTATAGCTTGCCGCAGGTGAACCTGGCTGCTTCCAATGGCTGGCTGAATGATACATTCCCTGGCCAGCATCGGAACCAATGGACCGTTGGGGTTACCGTGAATCAGAATATCTGGGATTATGGTGTGAATGCCGCCAGACTGCGGGAAGCCAAGGCCAACATCGTGAAGGCCCAGGAAAGCTACCGGCAGATCAGTGATCAGGTCCGGCTGGCTGTACGGACCAACTACCTGAGCATGCGGGAAGCTGAAAAGCGGATCAAGACCACGGAAGTGGCCGTGGCCCAGGCAGAAGAAGATTACCGTATTGCACAGCTGCGGTATCGGGCCGGTGTGGGTACCAACACCGATGTCATGGACGCATCGGTTGCCCTGACCACCGCCAAGAACAACTACATCCAGGCACTGTACGATTACAATACCTATACGGCATTGCTGGAACAGAGCATGGGTGTTCCTGTGGAAAACGAATAATTTCCCTGCCTTGTAGAGGGAAGAGCGCAGAACAAAGAGTAAAAAACGGATCGCCGCCGGGTGATGTGACCCCAAAAAGTTAGACCTTAGTAACGAGATGGTTGTGCCATCTCGTTACTTTTTTATGCAGCCTGTTGCGAGAGTCTGTATTGGACAGGACTCTTCCAACCTAATCTTTCCTTAATCCTTTGCTCATTGTAG
>NZ_JBNMIU010000022.1:0-31731 GCF_050873445.1 Acidaminococcus sp.
CAGCGTGCAGGCCAGCCCCAGTCAGTCGAAGCCTGGACCACAGTTGGCCGAAGTAGCCGGTACCCGCACCGTCACTTTCCGATTTTCCGTCATCCGTTTTCCTTCTTCCCTTAGTCCAGCTGATCGTCTTCCACGCGGATGATATTACAGATCCGGGCCACGCAGCTCAGTTTGCTCAGCGCATCGGAAGCCTTGCGCAGGGCAAATTCGGATACTCCGTAGGTAATCACCACGATTTCCGCCAGATTGCCTAGGGCCCGCTTCTGCACAACCGTATTCAGGCTGACCTGATTGTCCCCGAAGGCCTTGGCGATGGTGGCCCAGACGCCGGGCTGATCTTCCACCAGCATCCGGATGTAACAGGGAGAGACGATTTCTTCCGGCGGCAGCATGGGTTTCTGTTCATAGCAGGTACATCCCACCCGGCCCGTACAGCCCTGCAGGATATTCCGCGTGCTTTCGATGATATCGCCGCACACCGCACTGGCAGTGGGCATCCGGCCGGCGCCCCGGCCGAAGAACATGGCTTCGCCCACAGGCTGGCCTTCCACGTACACAGCGTTGAATACATCATTGACCGTAGCCAGCGGATGATCTTTCCGCAGCATGGTAGGATGCACCCGGGCGCTGATGCCCTTGCCTTCCTTCTGCTTGGCGATGCCCAGCAGCTTGATCACGTAGCCCAGTTCGCTGGCGTATTCAATATCCCGAGAAGAAATCTTATCGATACCTTCTACGTACACATCCCCCAGTTCCACCCGGCTGTTGAAGGAAATGGATGCCAGGATGGCGATCTTCCGGGCGGCATCGAACCCACCCACATCGGCAGTGGGGTCACTTTCGGCATATCCCTTGTCCTGGGCTTCCTTCAGCACTTCCGCAAAATCCATATGGTCCTGGGTCATCTTGGTCAGCATGTAGTTGGTAGTACCGTTGATGATCCCCATGATCTTGGTAATCTTATTGGCAGCCAGGCTTTCCTTCAGGGGACGGATGATGGGGATGCCCCCGGCAACCGCCGCTTCAAACAGGAAATCCACATGGTTCTCCGCAGCCAGTTCGAACAGTTCCTTGCCATAGGAGGCCACCACATCCTTGTTGGCGGTGACCACGTTCTTGCCGGCCTTTAAGGCGGCTTCCATGTATTCCACAGCCGGATGTTCCCGGCCCATCAGTTCCACCACGATGTCGATGTCCGGATCATTGATGATGTCATCAATGTTGTTCGTGGTAACCAGTCTGGGATCCAGGGCCCGGACCTTTTCCGGATGACGGGCCAGCACCTTTTTGATGCAGATAGGGGTCCCCACTCGTTCCGTGATCAGATCCCGGTTCTGATTCAGGACCAGGATGACGCCGCCGCCTACCGTACCAGCTCCCAAGAGCCCGATGTTGATTTGTTTTCTTTTGTTCACCATACCCCTCATCCTCCTGGTGCATAAGGGCTGCCACAGGGGCAGCCCGATGATTTTTTATATAGTCACTTGTCTCTGGTTTCCAGTCTCTTAATCCACCTGCCCCAGCACATCCAGGCGTTTGACGCCGTCGATGAGCCGCAGCTTGTCCAGCAGCGCTTCCATGTCGATGCTCAGGTACTTGGTCTCCACCGCAATGGTGGTGTTGGCCACACCCTGCAGGGGTACGCCCTGGTTGATGGTGATCACGCTGCCCCCATCGGCCGCGATGTTGTTCAGCACACTGCTCAGCACGCCCGGTTTGTGTTCCAGCAGCAGGGAAATGGTGATGACCTTTTCCTTACTGGCATCGTAGAACGGGAACACGTAATCCTTATATTTATAGTAGGCACTCCGGCTCAGGCCCACTTTATTCACTGCCTCATTGACGGTCTTCATCTTGCCCCGTTTCAGGATTTCCTTGACCAGGATGGTCTTCTTGATGGCTTCCGGGAGGATTTCCTCTCTCACCAGATAAAACTCGGATTTTTTCTCGTTTTTGTTATCGTCTTTGTTGATTGCCATCTGTCCATCTATCCTTTCCATAAGAATTTTAATCCTCACTAGGTAGACATTATACCATAGACTTTCGAAATTTGCTACCTTTTTGTTACTCTTTCTTGGCACTCCTCTTCATCAGGGCCTGGATGGCATCCGTTACCTGTCTGTGCTCGAATAAGACTTCATACAGCTGTTCGATGATGGGCATCTCCACCTGATGGCTGCGGGCCAGTTCCCGTACCACCGGCGTGGCGTTGATCCCCTCGATGACCATCTTCGTCCCCCCGGTGATCTCCTCTAGGGTCTTCCCCCTGGCCAGTGCGTACCCGGCAGACCGGTTCCGGCTCAGAGGACTGGTACAGGTGGCGATCAAATCACCCACTCCCGCCAGGCCGAAGAAGGTAGCCCTGTGGGCCCCCAGCTTCACCCCCAGGCGTGTCAGCTCTGCCAGGCCCCGGGTAATGAGCCCGGCCTGGGCGTTCTCTCCGAAGCCCAGCCCGGAAAGCATACCGCCCACCAGTGCAATACAGTTCTTTACACAGCCGCACAGTTCCACTCCGATCAGATCGGTGGAGGTATACGGACGGAAATATCCGTTCATAAAGCACTTCTGCAGGAATCTGGCTTCCTTCATCTCTTTGCAGGCAATCACTGTAGCCGCCGGCTGTTTCTGGGCAATTTCCCGGGCCAGGTTGGGCCCGCTGAGGGCCGCAATGGCACGGGCACAGGGGAAGGTTTCCTCCAGGATGTCCGTCATCAGCTTGTGGGTAGAAAGATCAAAACCCTTGGTACAGGTGAGCAGCACCGTATCACGACAGTCGGTAAGCTCCGCCACCTGCCGGGCAATGGCTGCCATGCCCTTGCTGGGCACTACGAACACCAGGACGGCAGCACCGGTGGCCGCTTCGGCCAGGCTGCTGGTCACTGTAATGGCCGGGTTCAGCTTGAAATCGGGCAGATAATCCGCATTGCAGCGGGTCTTTTGGATGCGGGCAGCCTTTTCAGGGTTCCTGGCCCAGAGAAAAACACAGTGCCCGTTGTCTGCCAGGATCTGGGCCAGTACAGTACCCCAGCTTCCCGCTCCGATAACCGATAGTTTCATAATGGATTCGTCTCCTTTACATGGAAAAAGGGGTGTGAAAAAATTCTTTTTCACACCCCGTCACTCGTCTCCAGCCGCCAGGCACCAGTGACCCATGCCTGGTCCGTCAGCCTTTCTTCAGATGTCCCTGCCTGATCTTGCTTTCCGTCCCGTTCTTCAGCCGGATCATGTTCTGGTAATGACGGGCCACCACCATGATGGCACACAGCCCCACAAACACCACCAGACGCCAGTCGTACCCCAGGTACCAGGCGGACAGGGGTGCCGCAATGGCCGCCAGGATGGATCCCAGGGACACATACCGGGTGACGAACACGGTAGCCAGCCAGATGGTCAGGGCAAACACCGCCACCTCGGGCATGAAATACAGTAAAATGCCCAGGCCCGTGGCCACGCCCTTGCCTCCCCGGAACCTGCACATCCAGGAAAAGCTGTGGCCCACAATGGCAAATACGGCACACACCAGGAGCACCGTCAGATCACTGGAAACGAAATGGTTCACCAGGTACAGGGCCAGCACCCCTTTCAGCAGGTCTCCCAGCAGTACGAATGAAGCCATCCGGGCGCCCACCGTACGGAACACGTTGGTGGCCCCGATGTTATGGCTGCCGTAATCCCGGATGTCGATGCCGCACACCATTTTTACCAGCAGCAGGCCGCAGGAAACAGACCCCAGCAGATATCCGATGAGTGCACTCCATACATAGTCCATGATCGTTCCCCGTCCTTATGCCTCGTCCTCGTTTTTGCCCCGGACGATGATGTTGATGGGCGTGCCCTTGAACCCGAAGGCTTCCCGCAGTTGGTTTTCCAGATACCGCTGGTAGGAGAAGTGCATGATTTCCGGTTCGTTGCAGAAAATCACGAACGTGGGCGGCTTCACCTTCACCTGGGTGGTGTACAGGATCTTCAGCCGTTTGCCCTTTTCCATGGGCGGCTGGTTCATGGCCACGGCATCGATGACCACCTGGTTCAATACGCTGGTAGCAACCCGCATGGAGTTCGCTTCAGCGGCGTCCTTGATCATCTCCGGCAGCCGACTGATCCGCTGCTGGGTCAGGGCGGACACGTACACCACATTGGCGTAGGGCATGAAGATCAGTTCATTGCGGATCTTCTTGGTAAATTCTTCCGTACTCATCACGGTCTTGTTGGGATACAGATCCCACTTGTTCACCACGATCACGATGCCTTTGCCTGCTTCGTGGGCATAGCCGGCGATTTTCTTGTCCTGGTCCGTGATGCCTTCCACGGCGTTCAGCACCAGCAGCACCACATCGCTGCGGTCCACAGCCCGCAGGGTGCGGATGATGGAATATTTTTCGATGGGTTCATCGACCTTGCCTTTCCGGCGCATGCCAGCCGTATCGATGAACAGATAAGTCTGGCCGTCCTTTTCCACAGGTACGTCGATGGCGTCCCTGGTGGTACCGGCCACATCGCTGACGATGCTCCGGGTCTGGCCGATGATGTCATTGAAGATGGAAGATTTGCCCACGTTGGGCCGGCCGATGATGGCCACCTTGATCACATCTTCGTCATCATCGTCGTCTTCCCCTTCTTTGGGGAATTTCTCCACGATGGCATCCAGCAGGTCCCCTAAATTCAATTTATTGGAAGCGGAAATCAGGTAGGGTTCCCCGATCCCCAGATTATAGAATTCGTAGGCTTCGGCTTCCTGCTTGGGGGTATCCGCCTTGTTCACGGCCAGGATCACCGGCTTTTTGGACTGGCGTAGCAATTTGGCCACTTCCATATCGTCAGTGGTGATGCCCGTCCGGGCATCGCACACGAACAGGATCACATCCGCTTCCCGGATGGCGATTTCCGCCTGTTCCCGGATGGAAACGGCAATGGAATCCGTATTCTGCATCTCGATACCACCAGTATCCACCATGGTGAATTTCCGGTCCAGCCATTCAGCCTCGGCATAGAGACGGTCACGGGTCACGCCGGGCGTATCTTCCACAATGGAAATCCGGCTGTCGGCAAATATATTAAATAGTGTTGATTTGCCGACGTTGGGTCTGCCGACAATGGCAACTATGGGTTTGCTCATGGAATGTTCCTCTTTCGTTCTTCTTCATTTTTTCCCGTAGGAAAAAGAGTGCAGGGCCGCAGCCAGGTTTCCGGTTACATAGAACCGCACCTGCCGCAGCTGCCCCACCTCTGTACACCCGGTGAGGGTGTAGAAATCCTTCACGGCCTCCTGCAGCCGCCCGATCCAGTCGATGGTATAGCGGGTCCCCCGTTCCTGGACTAAACGGAGGATATTTCCGGCCATCCCCACTGCATTGGCGCCCAATACCTGGGCTTTGAATACATCGAGAGCGCTCCGGATTCCTCCGGAAGCGATGATACCCTGCTGCCAGCCCCAGGTCTCTGCCACTTCGCACAGGGACAAGGCGGACGGGATGCCCCACCGGGACAGTTCTCCGTTCCCTTCCGGGTAGCGGCAGGTTTCGATGGCCGGGAAGTTGGTGCCTCCGGCGCCGCCGGTATCCACAATGGTTACCCCGGCCTCCAGCAGCTTCTTTGCGTCTTCCCGTTCCATCCCGCAGCCGGTTTCTTTTACGATCACCGGCACGGTAAGGCTGCGGCAGATTTCACTGATCTGCTCCAGCCAGCAGGAAAAATCCCGATCCCCTTCTTCCATGGCCAGTTCCTGGGCACTGTTCAGATGGATCTGCAGTGCCTGGGCTTCCAGCATGTCCACAGCCCGCTGAGCTTCGTCCGGGGTGGCCAGCGCACTCACGTTGGCAAACAGCACCCCTTCTGGATCGGTCCTGCGGACAATGGTAAAGGTGTCTTCATGCAAGCCCCTGCGTACAGCCCCGTACTGGGACCCCACTGCCATGGCGCAGCCCGTTTCCCGGGCCACCACGGCCAGCTTTTCGTTGATGCGCTTCACCCCATCGGCCCCGCCCGTGATGGCGTTGATGATGATGGGCGAAGCAAGGGTCCCCACCCCGGGCAGGCTGGTGGAAAGATCCACTTTCCGCCGGTCCACCTGGGGAAGGCACCGATGCAGCACCTGCACATCAGAAAAGCCGGTGGCGCAAGGACCATCGTCAAGGTGCAGGGCATACTTGATATGATCGATTTTACGGCTCTCCCGGCTTTTCATGAGTTATGATCCTCTCTTACGAGATCTTGTCAGATCTTATTTACGGGCTTCAGCTTCTGCTTCTGCCAGTTTTTCGCCCAGATCCTGGGACAGAGCACCTTTTTTGCCCAGATATTGACGCATTTCAGCTTTTTCAGCGTCTTCCTTGGCTTTGGTGATGCTCAGAGCGATCTTCTTGTGTTCGGTATCTACACGCAGGACTTTGACTTTGACTTCCTGGCCGATTTCCAGAACATCTTCCGGTTTTTCAATGCGCTGTTCAGCGATTTCGGAGATGTGGATCATGCCTTCGTTTTTGTCGTTCAGTTTTACGATAGCGCCGAAGGGCAGGAACCGTACCACGTTACCGGTTACAACATCGCCGACTTTGAACTGTTTGGCAGCGGTCACCCAGGGATCTTCCTGCAGAGCCTTGATGGACAGGCTGATGCGGCCTTTTTCTTCATCCAGGCCTTTGATGTAGACGTTGACTTTGTCGCCGACTTTGTACAGATCAGCCGGTTTTACGCTGCGATCCCAGGACACTTCAGAGATGTGCACCAGGCCCTGTACCATGGGAGCGATTTCCACGAACATACCGAAGTCAACAATGCTCTTGATGGTGCCTTCGACGGTTTCGCCTTCATGGAAGGTCTGGAAAGCTTTTTCCAGGGCTTCATGGCGTTCTTCTTCCCGTTTGGCTCTTTCTTCCTTCCAAGCAGCGTTCTTGGCAGCCCGTTCTTCACGCAGAACGTTTCTGCGGGAGAATACCAGACGTTTCTTTTCCGGATTGATTTCCAGCAGAGAAACTTCCAGATCTTTGCCTTCATATTCTTTTACATCGTCCACATGCTTCAGATCCAGGTGAGAAGCGGGGACGAAACCGGTCAGTCCTTCGTAGGAAACGGTCAGGCCGCCTTTCACAGCCCGCAGGCCCTTTACGTGGACGGTCTTCTTGTCAGCCAGTTGTTCCGGCAGTTTCAGCCATGCCTGATCAGCTTCAGCCTTGGTCTTGCTCAGGACAACCAGACCATCCTGGTTTTCGCTGGCGATGACTTTCAGGGTAACCTTGTCGCCCGGTTTTACAGTAGGGGCAACGGTATCTTTGGTGCCACCCACAGTCCATTGATCGAATGCAACAGACCCTTCGCTCTGATAACCGAAGTCCACAACGACCTCGTCATCGGTTACTTCTACAACAGTGGCATCCACAATCATGCCAATGTGCAGTTTCATGCATTCCTGTTCGCCCAGCAAGCTTTCCATCGTTTCCATAGTTCCAATAGCCTCCTCAATAATTTCCTGCGGCGTCGATGCGCCAGCAGTGATGCCAATTTTATGTGCTCCGGCCAGCATTGGTCCAGTGATCTCGCTGGCGTCCTGCAAAAGATAGGAACGGGGATTGATTTCCCTGGCCAGTTCCCACAGGTGTCTGGTGTTCGCGCTGTTCTTGCCGCCAAACACAAAGAAAGCATCTGTTTTCCCAGCCAGCTGCCGTGCGGCAGCCTGTCGTTCTGCGGTGGCAGTGCAAATGGTTCGCACGACTTTATAGTCGCCCGGACGTTTCTCCTGAGCCATTCGAAGCAGAAGGTTAAACTTCTCAGCTTCAAAAGTCGTCTGACTGACTACCCCAAACTTATCTTTTTCAGGAAGAGATCCAAGATCATCGGGTGTTTCGATGACCACAGAATCACTGCCTGCCCAAGCCTTGATACTTTGCACCTCAGGATGACGCTTTTCCCCAATAATGATTACGAAACGGCCTTCCCTTGCCAGTTCAGCAGCCGTTTTCTGTGCTTTCCGCACATGAGGACAAGTGGCATCGATGATGTTCAGCCCCCGGCGCTCCGCCTCCTCATAAAGAGCGGGCCCCACGCCGTGGGAACGGAATATGACTATATCACCAGCCGCGAAATCAGCCAGCTTCTCCTTACATTGTACACCTTGTTGTCGCAGTTTCTCAACAACACGGGGATTATGAACCAATTCACCCAGAGTGGCAATACTATCATTATACCCTTTTGTTTGCAGTTCTGCAACGTGTATTGCTCTTTTTACGCCATAACAAAAGCCACAGGGGTCTGCCACATAGATTTTCATCAATATCTTCCCTTGTGAGCGTCCATAAGAGCCTGGATTTCTTTCATCAGCTCTTCACTCAGTTCCTCCACTTCCAGTTTTGTTCCCTTTTCATCTTCCAGTTCCATAGGCCTGCCGAAGACCACGGTAATCTTCGGCCAGAAGCTTTTGCGCCGCTTCAGGTCGCTGCCCAGAATGCAGGCAGGCACCACGGCCGCCCTGCCTTTGAGGGCAATGGCCAGGGCCCCGGGCTGGGCCTTCCCCAGTCTGCCGTCCCTGCTGCGGGTGCCTTCCGGGAAAATCCCCAGCACTTCCTTATGCTTCAGGATGGTCAGCGCCGTACGGATGGCGTGGGCGTCCCCTGCCCCCCGGTGGACCGGAAAGGCTCCCAGGCTCTTATACAGGGGCCCCAGGATGGGCACGAACAGTTCGCTCTTGGCCATGAAATGCACCGGACGGGAGGATGCGGTCCCCACCATGGGCGGATCCAGCAGGCTCACATGGTTGCAGGCAACGACCACAGGCCCCGTTTCTGGGATATTCTCCCGGCCGATCACTTTCAGCCGGTATACGATCCGGAACAGAATCGAAAAGATGAATTGTACGAACCGATACCACATTATAATACCTTCCCTGCCATCCGGGCAATCTGTTCTGTGACTTCATCGATGGAAAGTGCGGTGGAATCCAGATAATGGGCATCTTCCGCGCAGCGCAGCGGGGAGATTTCCCGGTTTTCATCCAGTGCATCCCGCTGGGCGATCCGTTTTTCCAGGTCAGCCAGGTCTACGGGCACGCCTTTTTCCTTCAGTTCCAGATACCGGCGTCTGGCCCGTTCTTCCACGGATGCCGTCAGGAATACCTTCAGCTGGGCCCTGGGGAACACCACGGTGCCGATATCCCGACCATCCATGACCACGCCGCCCCTTTCGCCGATTTTCCGCTGGGCCGCCACCATGGCGGTACGCACGCCTCCCACCGCAGCCACTTTGGAAACATTTTGTGAAACTTCCAGGCTGCGGATCTCGTCGGTCACTTCCCGGCCGTCTACGAACACCCGGTTCACTCCGTCCCTGTACTGGAACGCAATATCAATCCGATTGGCGATGCGGGTCACGGCCTCCTCACTGAAAGGCTGGCTGCTTTCCAGGAAGCACAGGGTCACGGTCCGGTACATGGCACCGGTGTCGATGTAGGCGTACCCCAGACGGGCCGCCACTTTCTTGGCGATGGTGCTTTTCCCGGCACCGGCGGGGCCATCGATGGCAATGATGATCTTTTTCACTTGGTTTCCTCTTTTCCCCACGCAGCGGCATGGCCGCCTGCCACGTAGCCCGACGAAAAGGCTGCCTGCAGGTTGTAGCCGCCGGTATATCCGTCCACATCCATCACTTCGCCGGCAAAATACAGGTTCGGGACCTTCCTGGAGGCAAAGGTGGAGGGATTGATTTCTTTGGTGCTCACCCCGCCGGCCGTGACAATGGCTTCGGCCAGGGGGCGTGTGCCCGTCAAAGGCACGGTGAAGCCCTTCAGGGTCTCCACCAGGCGCTGGCGTTCCTTCCGGGTGATCTGGTTCACTTCCTGCTCCGGTTTCAGGCACGCCGCATCGATGATCACCGGGATCAGGCTCTGTGGCAGCAGATCGTGGAGACCGCTTTTCAGCTGCTTCCGGCTGTATTTGGCGAAATCCCGCTGCACCCGGGCATCCAGCTGTTCCACACTGAGGGCGGGCTTCAGGTCGATGCTGAGATCCAGCAGGGCCTGCGGATTTTCCTGCCAGGCGGTGGAAGCCGCCCGGCTGAGCGTCAGGATGATGGGGCCACTGACCCCGAAATGGGTGAACAGCATTTCCCCGAATTCCCGGCCCAGTACTTTGTCCCCCTCAAGCAGGACAGCCCTCACGTTCCGCAGGCTGAGTCCCTGGAGGCTCCTGAGGCGGTCATCGTCTGTTTCCAGAGGCACCAGGGCCGGTCTGGGCGGCACGATGGTATGGCCGGCCTGACGGGCCAGATCGTAGCCGTCACCGGTGGACCCGGTGCGGGGATATGAGGCTCCGCCGGTAGTGACGATTACCGCATCCGCCGGATAGCGGACACCGTTTTCGTCGATAACGCCGGTGACTTTCCCGTCTTCCAGTTCCAGGCGCTTCACCCGTTTGTCCTTCAGGAGGCGTACATGGAGGTCCCGGAGGATCTTCTCCAGAGTTTTCACCACATCTGGGGCCTTGTCACTCTGCGGGAACACACGGCCGCCCCGCTCCACTTTCACCGGCAGACCGTTTTGCTCCAGCATGTCCATTATATCCCGATTGGTGAAAGAATGGAAAGCCCCAAACAGGAATTTTCCGTTGCCGGGGATCATGGAGATCATATCCCGCATGTCACAGGCGTTGGTGATATTACAGCGGCCCTTGCCGGTGATCATCAGCTTGCGTCCGGGCATGCTCATCTTCTCCAGCAGGGTGACCGCCGCCCCGCTCCGGGCGGCGGAGATGGCAGCCAGGAATCCGGCGGCCCCGGCCCCTACGACGATGACGTCACTCATGGCTTTCCATCCCCTTTTCCAGATCCGTCAGTTCCTCGGGCGTCAGATCCCGGTACTGGCCTTTCTTCATCCCTTCCAGGGTGAGACTGCCCACCTGGATCCGCTTCAGATGCTTCACCGGAAACCCGATGAAATCACACATGCGGCGCACCTGGCGGTTGCGGCCCTCGTGGATGGTGATGGTAAACCGGGTCAGGTGCTTCACCGTGTCCACATCCTTGATGTACACCAGGGCCGGAGCGGTAAGTCCGTCATCCAGCGGTACCCCCAGCCGCAGCAGATCCAGTTTCTCCTCCGGAACCCGGCCCCGGACCTCCACTGCATAGGTCTTGTTCACGTGATGGCTGGGGTGGGTCAGGTGCTGGGCCAGTTCCCCATCGTTGGTCATGAGCAGCAGGCCTTCCGTCTGGTAATCCAGCCGACCCACCGGAAACAGCCGTTCCGGCAGTTTCGCCACCAGGTCAGCCACAGTACGGCGTCCCTGGGGATCCTTCATGGTCGTGACCACGCCCCGGGGTTTGTACAGCAGGATGGTCCGTTTGGCCGTTTTCCGCCGCAGGGGAGTGCCGTCCACCGTAATGGCGTCTCCAGGTCCCACTCGGGTACCCAGTTCCGTGACGATCCTGCCATTCACCGCAACCCGTCCGGCGGTGATATATTTTTCACATTCCCGGCGTGAAGCCACGCCGCAGGCTGCCATAACCTTCTGCAGCCGTTCCTTTGCTTGTTCCATTCCGTTTACTCCTTAAAAAGCGGTTCCGGCTCTTCCGCCGTTCCATCCAATATCTCTTCCGGCAGCTGCGGCAGATCCTCCAACGAATTGAACCCGAAAGCCTGCAGGAATTCTTCCGTGGTACCGTATAAAATGGGCCGGCCGATCACTTCTTTCCGCCCCACTTCGCCCACCAGGTCCAGATCCACCAGGGTGCTGAGCACCCCGTCCACCTTCACGCCCCGGATGGCCTCCATCTCACTCTTGGTCACCGGCTGACGGAAGGCGATGATGGCCAGGGTCTCCATGGCCGCACCGGACAGCTTCACTTCCTGTTTCTCGTGGAGCCGCCGCACCAGTCCGGCCGCCTGTGTCTTGGTCACTAGCTGCCAGCCCCCGGCCACTTTCCGCAGCTCGATGCCCCGGTTTTCCATCTGGTACTCCCTCTGGAGCGCTTCCAGAAGATCCGCCACTTGGTCAGTGCTGCAGTACAGCGCCGCTGCAGCCCGTTCCAGGGTCAGAGGATCCCCGCTGGCAAACAGCAGGGCCTCCAGCTTAGCGGTTTTCGTCAGTTCCATACGGCACTTCCTCCTTCGCTATGAGATACATGGGGGCAAAAGGTACCTCCTGGATGAGCCCGATTTCCTTCAGCCGCAGCAGCTCCAACACCGCCAGGAACACACTGATGGTCTCGCTGTGGCTCTTGGGATTGTGGATCAGTTTCCGGAAGGCCAGAGGCTTCCTGCGCCCGGCCAATTTCTCCCGGATGTCTTCCATCTTCTCCTGCACCGGGAATTCCTGCCGGGAGATCACCGGCTCTTCTTCCGGCCGGGACGGCAGCAGACTGGCCAGTGCCCGCAGCAAATCCGCCAGGGCGTACCGTTTCACCTTCATATATTTCTTCGTCACCGGCAGGGGCTTTCTCGCCACCCGCAGGCTGGCCTCCTGCAGACACTCCCGCAGGGCTGCCGCCTGGTGCCTGGTCTTCTGGTATTCCACCAGCATATCCACCAGCATCTGCCGAGGGTCTGTTTCTTCCTCTTCGTCCTCTTCCGGGTCCCTGGGCAGCAGCATCCGACTCTTGATCTGCAGCAGAAGAGCCGCCATGAGCAGGAATTCACTGGCTACATCCAGGTCGTACTCCTGCATGGCGTTCAGATAGGCGATGTACTGTTCCGTCACCGAAACGATGGGGATATCATAGATGTCAATCCTGTCCTTTTCGATCAGGTGGATCAGAAGGTCCAGAGGGCCTTCGAAATCCGCCAGTTTGATTTCATACAATGGCTGCAGGCCCCCTTAGAAAAACAAGCCCAGGATGGCCTGACACAGTGCCAGATACAGCGTGGAAATCGGCGAGATCACCACATTCACGAGCCCCGTAAAACACAGTACGATCAGGATCAGGTTGCAGTAGGGTCCCACCAGCCGTTCGTAGGCCAGCGCCTTGTCCAGGGGCAGCACTGTGCGCAGTACATTGTACCCGTCCATGGGCGGGATGGGAATCAGATTGAAGAACGCAAACCACACATTGTACAGCATGAGCCAGTTCAGGAACAGGATCACACCCCGTCCCACATAGAAGTGCCGCACGAACAGGATCTGCAGGAACATGGCCAGAAACGCTACCAGAAGGTTGCTCCCCGGGCCTGCAAATGCCACCTTCAGCATCCCCGTGCGGGGATCCGTATAGTACCGGGGGTCGATGCGCACCGGCTTGGCCCAGCCGAAACCCACCAGGAGAAGCATCAGCGATCCGATCAGGTCCAGATGGGCCAGGGGATTCATGGTCAGGCGTCCATCCTCTTCCGGGGTGGGATCCCCCAAGCTGGACGACATGGCCCCATGGGCGTATTCATGGACCGTAATGGTAAACAGCAAAGCCGGGATCCGATAGATCACCGAAGCATCCAGATTCAGCATACAGAAAATCCTTCCTGTGAAAAATTTACTTGATTCTTTTCATGGTATCATAATACAGAAAAAGGGTCAAACGGCTTTTGCCGTCCGACCCCTTGGGTTCCTGTGACTTTTTTATGGATTATTTCTTGTGTTCCTTCAGCCCATCCCGCAGGTATTCATTCAGGATGCGGACATAGGTCCCCTTCATCCCCAGGGATTCGGTTTCCAGTACGCCGGCGCTTTCGAATTTCCGCAGGGCGTTGACAATGACACTCCGGGTAATACCGGCCTGATCGGCGATCTTGCTGGCTACCAGCAGGCCTTCATCGCCGGGCAGAGCTTTCAGGATCTCGGAGATGGCTTCCAGTTCACTGTAGCTCAGGTTACTGAAGGCAATCTGGACCATGGCCTTCTTGCGACTGGCTTCTTCGATGTGCATGGCCTTGTCATGCAGCAGCTGCATGCCGATAACGGTGGCAGCATATTCGCTGAGCAGCAGGTCGCTGTCCACGAATTCCTTCTTGAATTTGCCCAGGATCAGAGTACCCAGACGCACGCCGTTCCCGAAAATGGGGACAACCGTAGTATATTTGCTTTCAAACAGGCATTTGGTGCCTTCGCTGAAGGCGCACATGTTCTTCACCAGACGATAGTTGGAAGAAGTTTCCCGGATGCCTTCCAGCCATTTCACGTATTCAGCAGGGAAACGGCCTACATCCAGCACCTTCTTGATCATCAGTTCACATTCGAAACCGTCCAGGATGGAATATCCCAGCAGTTCCCCGTCCTCGGCGACGATGTAGATGTTCGCCTTGATGACGTCTTTCAGAACTTCCGCCATTTTCTTATAGCTGACGGTTTCAGTGTTCTGCAGCAGTTTGTTGATTGCTCTCGTTTTTTCCAGTAAAGCTAACATGGTAAGTCCCTCCTAGGCCCTTGGATGATGTTTCTCATAGACCGCAGTCAGCCGCTCTGCAGTCACGTGAGTATAAATTTGCGTTGTGGAAAGGCTGGCGTGCCCCAGCAGTTCCTGTACCGCCCGCAGGTCAGCCCCGTGCTCCAGCAGATGGGTTGCAAAAGTATGCCGGATGGTGTGGGGACTGATGTGCTTCTGCAGGGCGGCCATTTCCACATATTTGTCCAGGATTCTCCGTACGCTTCTTGCTGTCAGCGGAGTTCCCCGGCTGTTGATGAAAACATAGGCATGAGACGGCACATGATACTTTTCCATGAGTACCCGGCGGCTCTCCCCCAGATAGGCTTCCATGGCTTTCACGCAGGGGTGCCCCAGAGGTACCAGCCGTTCTTTGTGGCCTTTCCCCAGGAGCACCGCATACCGGTCGCCCAAATCCAAGTGGGTCAATGTAAGTCCCACCAGTTCCGAAACACGACACCCTGTAGAGTAGAGGAATTCCAGGATTGCCCGATCCCGCCGCCCCAGGGCCGTTGTAAGATCCGGCATCCGCAACAGCAGATCGATTTCGAATTCTTCCAAAAACACAGGGAGTTTCTTTTCCAGTTTGGGGGTCCGTACCTTCAGGAAGGGATTCGAGCCAATATAGCCCTCCCGCCTGAGGAAACGGTAGAACGAACGCAGAGCGGACACCCTCCGGGCAATGGTCCGGCGGGCAAGGCCCTCGTCGTGGAGTTTTGCCAGGTAGGCACGGATATCCAAAATCCGGACCTGCCCCCACTCTACCCTGGACATCCGGGTTTCCAGAAATTCATGGAAACGGAGCAGATCATCCCGATAATTCACAACGGTCAGGGGCGAGCAGTCTTTTTCTACCTCTAAATAGGCAAAAAATGCTTCTGCCTCCCTATCCCGCAGAGGGCGTGGTGTCAGATCCTTCTTTCTTTCCATAGCCTGCCTCAAATTGTAGGAATTTTATTGAATTCTCGACAATTTATACTACCATATTCAGACTAATCATGCAAGTTCTTTTTTACATTTTCCAAAAACTTTAAACTTCTCTGGGCAATGGCAGCATTCTTTTCTTTTTTGCCACGGATCTTCGGACCATCCCAGGGAGCGATCAGCCCGAAGTTGATATTCATAGGCTGGAAATGCTTCACCTCCGGGTTGCTGATGTAATGGCTCAAAGCGCCCATGGCCGTCTCTCTGGGGAATACCACCGGGGGCTTGCCCGCCAGTGCCCGGGCTGCATAGATGCCCACGGCCAGGCCGGAAGCCGCACTTTCCACGTATCCCTCCACCCCGGTCATCTGGCCGGCGAAGTAGAAATGCGGGTTGGTGCGCAGGGCATAATCGGCGTTCAGCAGCAGGGGGCTGTTCAGGTAGGAATTCTTGTGCATCACCCCATAACGGACGAACTCGGCGTTCTCCAGGCCCGGGATCATCCGGAACACCCGGCGCTGCTCCGGCCATTTCAGGTGGGTCTGGAACCCCACGATGTTGTACAGGGTACCGGCCCCGTTGTCCTGGCGCAGCTGCACCACGGCATAGGGATCCTCCCCGGTGCGGGGGTCGGGCAGGCCCACAGGCTTCAGGGGCCCGAACCGCATGGTATCCTCGCCCCGCAGGGCCATTTCCTCGATGGGCATGCAGGCCTCGAATACATTGTGTTCGAAATCCTTCACAGGCGCTGTTTCCGCATGGCACAGTTCATTCCAGAAACGCAGGTACTCCTCTTTATTGAAGGGACAGTTGTAATAGGCCGCTTCCCCCTTGTCGTAGCGGGAAGCCTTGTACACCTTATCCTGGTCCAGAGAATCCACAGTGACGATGGGCGCCGCCGCATCGAAGAAGTGGAAGTAATCCTTCTGTACCAGGCGCTGGATGGCTTCCGACAGAGCACCGCTGGTAAGGGGACCGCTGGCGGTGATGACGTAGTCCTCGAGAGCAAACCGGCTGTAATCGGTCACTTCCTCCTCCACCAGGGTCACCAGAGGATTCTCTCTGACGGCGTTCGTAACACCCTGGGCGAACCCCTCCCGGTCTACGGCCAGGGCACCGCCGGCAGGTACCTGGTGGGCATCTGCTTCCCGGATGATCAGGGAATCCAGACGCCGCATTTCTTCCTTCAGGAGCCCCACGGCGTTTTCAATGTTGTTGGCACGCAGGGAATTGCTGCATACCAGCTCGCTGAACAGGGCTGTATGGTGGGCCGGGTCGCTTTTGCCCGGCCGCATTTCGTGGAGCACCACAGGGATGCCCCGCCGGGTCAGCTGCCAGGCCGCTTCGCAGCCCGCCAGCCCGGCACCGATGATATGGATGGTCATGGATCTTTCCCTTTCTATTTCTTTTTCAGACTGGCATTGGGACACTTCTCGTTGCTGCAGTGGAGTACCGTCTTCCCGTTGCGTTCCCGGTGTTCCAGCATCATGCTGCCGCACTGGGGGCACTTTTCGTTGGTGGGCTTATCCCAGCTGACGAACCGGCAGGTGGGGTAATTGCTGCATCCGTAGAACAGCCGCCCGGTCTTGCTGTGCCGCTCGATCAGATCGCCGCCGCACTGGGGGCACTGCACCCCGATCTTCACCAGGATGGGCTTCGTGTTCCGGCATTCCGGGAATCCGGGACAGGCCAGGAACCGTCCGTGCCGCCCTTCCTTGATGACCATGAACCGGCCGCACTTCTCGCATTTGATATCCGTAACCTCATCCTTGTGTTCCACCACCGGGATTTCCGCATCTGCCACTTTCAGAGCTTTCTCGAAGGGCACGTAGAACTCCCTCAGCACCGTTTCCTTGTCGGTCTTGTGCTCACTGATGGCATCCAGCTCACTTTCCATGTGGGCGCTGAAGGGTACATCGATGAAGCTGGTGAAATAATGGGTCAGCATGTCGATGGTCTGGTTCCCCAGCGGCGTAGGCATCAGTTTCTTCCCTTCCTTGGCCACGTAGCCCCGGGCCAGGATGGTCTGGATGATGGGCGAATAGGTACTGGGCCTGCCGATGCCTTTTTCTTCCAGTTCCTTTACCAGCGTAGCTTCCGTAAAATACGCCGGCGGTTCCGTGAAATGCTGCACGGCCGGGTTTACCTTGATGAGGTTCAGTGCCGTTCCCTTCTCCAGAGCCGGTACTTTCTTGTCCTTTTCCTCGTCCTTCCGGTCCGCCAGTTTCAGGAACCCGTCGAACTTCACCACGGAGCCCGTGGCTTTCAGTTCATAGTGATCGCCCTGGATGGTCAGAGTGGTCAGGGTGCTGACGCTGCTGGCCATCTGGCTGGCTACGGTGCGCTTCCAGATCAGGGTGTACAGCCGCAGCTGGTCCCGGTCCAGGTACTTGCTCATCTCTTCCGGCGTCCGGGTGACGCTGGTAGGACGGATGGCCTCGTGGGCCTCCTGGGCGTTCTTCCGGCTGCTGTACACATTGGGTTTCTTGGGCAGATAGCTTTCCCCGTAGTTCTCCCCTACATAGTCCCGGATTTCCGCCACTGCCGCCGAAGCCAGATGCACCGAGTCGGTACGCATGTAGGTGATCAGCCCCACAGAGCCCTTCCGGCCCAGGGTGACACCTTCATACAGCTGCTGGGCCAGCATCATGACCTTCTTGGTGGAGAAATTCAGTTTCTTGTTGGCTTCCTGCTGCAGGCTGGAAGTGGTAAAGGGCGCTGCCGGTTTCCGCAGCCGGTCCCGTACGCTGCAGTCCGTCACCTGATACCTGGTCTTTTTCAGCTCTTCCGTCACCTGATCCGCTTCCTTTTTGTTGTGGATGGCCAGCTTTTTGCCGTCCTTCCTGGTGACTTCCGCCGTAATCTTGGGTGTCTTGCCCGGAGCCAGGGTCACGGAACTGGTCCAGTATTCCTCGGGCACGAAATCATCGATGGCCTTCTGCCGGTCACAGATGATTTTCACAGCCACACTCTGGACACGGCCGGCGCTGAGTCCCTTCCGTATTTTCCGCCACAAAAGAGGACTCAGCTGGTACCCTACGATCCTGTCCAGGATCCGCCGGGTCTGCTGGGCATCCACCATGTCCATATCGATGGCATGAGGTTCCTTCAAGGCTCCCTTGATGGCCGTCTGGGTGATTTCATGGAAAGAAATCCGGCAGGGAGATGCAGGATCCACACCAAGGATATAGCTCAGGTGCCAGGAGATGGCTTCCCCTTCACGGTCCGGGTCCGTTGCCAGATAGATTTTGTCGGCCTTCTTGGCCAGGGTCTTCAGTTCTTTGATCAGCGGGCCTTTGCCCCGGATATTAATGTATTTGGGTGTGAAATCATGCTCCACGTCCACCCCGAACTGGCTCTTGGGCAGGTCACGCAAATGGCCCATGGAGGCACGGACGGTAAATGTCTTGCCCAGGAACTTCTCGATGGTTTTGGCTTTGGTAGGGGATTCCACGATGACCAGTTTGTTTGTCACGATTTTTCCTCCTAAGTGTTATACGGCAATATAGCGGTTCCGACTGGTGCGCTGGATGCGGCCTGCAAGCTCCAGTTCCATGAGGAGCATGCTCAGCTGGTCCAGGGGCCAGGGGAAGGTATCGGCCAGGGTATCCAGGGTCTGGCCCGGCTGCTTTTTCAGCCAGTCGATCAGCTCTTTGGCCCGGGGCCTTTCTTCAGGCTTCAGCTCCGGGAACAGATCCAGCTGCCTGGGTTTGGCTCCGGCTTTAGCGCCTGCCTCCCGGCCCTGCAGGAAATCAAGTACATCCCGTGGTGCGTCAGCCAGACGGGCTCCTTGTTTGATGAGCCCGTTGGTACCCTGGCTGGTGGCCGAGGTAATGGGCCCGGGTACGGCGAACAGCTCCCTGTTCTCGTCCAAGGCCGTGCGGGCCGTGTTCAAGGCACCGCTGCGGGTTCCCGCCTCTACGACCAGGATGGCTTTGGAAAGGCCCACGATGATCCGGTTCCGCTGCAGGAACTGGGGTGCCAAGGGCGGTTCCCAGGGAGCGAACTCAGTGACCAGGGCGCCTTTTTCGCAGATCCGGTCAAACAGGTGCAGGTGACGGGATGGATACAGTTTCCCCAGCCCGCCGCCCAGCACTGCCACCGTAACACCCCCGGCCTCGGCCGCTGCTTTATGGGCGGCTCCGTCGATGCCATAGGCACCTCCGCTGTAGACGGGAATGCCTTCCAGGGCAGCTGCCCGGCTGAACTGGGCGGCTGCTCCCAGACCGTAGTCCGTAGCTTTGCGGCTGCCCACGATGGCGAGGCCCTGTCCGCTGTCCGGCAGACGTCCTTTCACATACAGGATTGCCGGAGGCAGGGACAGCTGCCGCAGCAGTTCCGGATAACCGGCGCTCTGGCAGGTAAGGAGCTCCACCGGATGGGTCTGCACATAATCATACACCCGTTCGGGAAGAGAGTTCCAGCGCTGCCCGCCCCAGGATTTTTCCAGGAAGGGAGTCAGTAAGCCCCGGGAAGCCACTTCCTTCCGGGACGCCTTATAGGCCCTTTCGTAGGAACCAAAGGCCGCAAAGAACCGGGGCACCCACTGGGCGGCTCCATACCCCAAAAGATCAGCCAGTGCTGCACAATAGATTTCTTCCATAACAATGTCACATCCCTTGGCACTTCTGTTTCTCATCTGTGATTGCATATATTTATGTAGGAACCTACAAACGTTTATTAGTATACATGGTAACTGTCTGAAAAATCAAGAGGGGTAGAAATCCCCTTGCACCCTGTCCCAATGTATTGTATGATAATGCCAATAAACAATAATCGTTCTGTATTACCGATTGTTCGCTATTTTCTTCATAAGGAGGAACCTGCCATGCCTGCTTCTTTGAATTCCACCCCTTCCAGTGAACGTATCCACATTGGCCTGTTTGGCTGTCGCAACGCTGGCAAATCGTCCCTGATCAACGCCATCACCGGCCAGGAACTGGCCATCGTGTCCGACTATAAAGGCACCACTACCGACCCGGTCTCCAAAGCCATGGAAATTCTGCCGCTGGGTCCCGTACTTCTCACCGATACCCCGGGTATGGATGACGACAGTGACCTGGGCCAGAGCCGCATCGAAAAGGCCCGTCTGGTACTGCGCAGTACCGACATCGCGGTTCTTGTGGTGGATGCCCGGGCCGAGCTTTCTCCCTTCGATGAGAAACTCCTGGATGAAATCCGGGACCGGAAGATTCCCTACCTGGTGGTATTCAGCAAGGGCGACCTTGTCCCCGGCTTCGTACCGCCACAGGACGTTACAGACCATGCCATAGTGGTCAGCGCTGCCAAAGGCACCCGCATCCGGGAGCTGAAGGAACGCCTCAGCAAAGTGCTGGGCAAGGACGGACAGAAGCCCATCTTGAACGATCTGCTCCAGCCCGGAGATCTGGTGGTACTGGTGGTCCCCTGTGACGAAAGCGCCCCCAAAGGCCGGCTGATCCTGCCCCAGCAGCAGGTAATCCGGGAACTGCTGGACTTCCACCACAAAGCCATCGTGGTGCAGCCCCAGGAACTACCAGGCATCATTGACCTTTTGGGGACGAAGATCAGTCTGGTGGTCACCGACAGCCGGGCCTTCCACATGGTGAACCAGATGGTGCCGCCCGAAATCCGGCTCACCAGTTTTTCCATTTTATTTGCCCGGTATAAGGGCCAGCTGGAGTCTTTCCTGAAAGGGGCTGCCGAGCTGAAAAAGCTGCAGGACGGAGACAAGGTTCTGATTTCTGAAGGATGCACCCATCACCGGCAATGCAATGACATCGGTACCGTGAAGCTGCCCGGCTGGATCCGGAAATTCTCCGGGGCACAGCCGGAATTCAGCACCAGCAGCGGCAAAGGATTTCCCGATGACCTGACCCCTTTCAGGCTGGTAGTCCACTGCGGTGGCTGTATGCTGAACGCCCGGGAAGTAGCCTACCGCCAGCAGGCCGCCCGTGACCAGCATGTGCCCATGACCAACTATGGCATCGCCATCGCCTATATGAACGGCATCTTGCCAAGGGTCTTGGCGCCGTTCCCGGATTTTGCAGAGAAACTGAAATAAGAAAAACGAGTGCCGCAAAAATGGCACTCGTTTTTGTCACTAGTCATTGATCTCTGGTCACCAGCAGAAGGTAAAAAAATTGTCTTCTGCATTTTTTTAAAAGAACTTGCCGACCAGATCCAGTACCTTCCCGACATTCTGCAGCTGATCCTGGTATTTCGCCAGCTGCTGGGGATCCACCTGGCCGTTGGCGGCCGCCTGGCCCAGCTCGTTCAGTTTGGCGATGATCTCATCCTGGTGTTCCACCAGAAGGCTCACCACCTTGCCCACCACCGGCGTGTTCAATGCCTTCTGGAGCGCTTCACGCTGCTCCAGCAGCGTGTTGGCACTGCTGCCTGGGACCTGTACTGCCGGAGGCAGCGTACTCCCCTTCTGGCTGGTCTTCCGACCCGTACTCCGGGACTTTTGGCTGCTCTGGCTGTCATCACCGGTATCCGTACTGTCGATGGCCTCATCGACCTTGTCTTTGATCACATCCACCACCGGAGCCAGCGGCGTATCATCCAGCGTACTGGCAGCCCTGTCCACCACCGTCCTGGCGATGCCCCTGGCCCCAGACGCTGTAGTGGGATCCACCTTTTTGCCGTTCTTGGCCAGAATCTTGGCGTAGTAGGCCTTCAGATTGGTGATTTCCACCAGCTGCCAGTCGCCCTTTTCATTTTTGCTCATGTGCAGCACAAGCTGGTCCGTGCCTACAGAGGGGTTTTCCAGCTGCAGGTTCACCAGGGCATCCTGGCCGTAGTTGGCCGCCGGCTTGATATCCTTCACCTTCAGGGCCGTCCAGTCCACCAGCAGAGCCTTGTCCGGCTCTGCTTTCTTGTAAGAATCCGTCCAGTCGCCGGTGAGCACTCCGTTATGGATCAGCTCTTCCGTGTGCTTTTCGTATTCCGTCTCGTCATCCTCTGTGTATTCCGAGATGGTCCCGGCCTCCCACTGGGCCTGGCGTACATCCTTGTAGCCCTTCTTGACCACTTTAGGCAGATCCGTATGTTCCTGGAACGTCAGGATGTCGTGCTTGTTCACGCTCTGCTGGATCAGCTTCACCGCATACTGGGGCGTGCGGGTGTAATACAGCTCATACCAGCCCAGTGCTCCGGCCAGCAGGGCGGCCACGATGCCCCCGATGATCAGGCGTTTCTTCTTTTTCTTTTTGCGCTGGAGCTCCGCCTTTTCAGCTTCTTCCCGTTTCTTCTGCTCACGGCTCATATGGGGCATATTCGGCATGCCGAAATTGGGCATCCCGGGGCGCCAGCCGTTCCCTCCCCGGCCGTCGTCGGGCTGCTGACCGTAAGGGTCCTGTCCCTGGCCCGGCTGCTGGCCGCAGGGAGCTTGTCCATAGGACGGCTGCCCCGGCTGGCCGTTGCCGTAAGGGTCCTGACCAGGCTGACCGCCATAAGGTCCCTGGGCGCCGCCATAGGGCTGACCCTGGCCATTGTAATAAGGATTGTTGTTCCCGACCTGCCAGGACGGGTTCTGATTGGATTCCATGGGTATTGCAAATCTCCTTTAGAAAAAGGTTAAAATTAGAAGCGGGTCGATCAAACCGATTGTCTCCATCGGCTGGTGACCAGTGACTGCAGATTAGTGACTGCTCCCCGGCTTATACTCTTCCAGATACAGTTCTTCGAACAGCTTCTTCCCGGTCTTCGTCTTGTACAACATCTCGTACAGGTGCTGGTTGCTTTCCCGGTTGGTGCCGTCCTCATAGGGGTTCACCAGCATATCCGCTTCTGCCAGGATCTGGGCATCCAGTCCATCGATGGTTTCGTAGGAATGATGATGAGCGATGAGCCACAAAATCCGGTCCTGATCCGCCCCGGTGATATCCAGCCTGTCCAATAATGGCTTGGCTTCCTCCGGCCCCAGCTGTTCCTGGATTTTACCATCATTGCGTCCGAACCGTATCTCACCCTGATGGATACCGATATCATGAAGATATGCAGCAGCCTCCAGATTGAACAGTTCCCGGCCGGAAAGCCCTTCGGCGATCCCGATGAGCCGGGCAAAAGCATGGACCTTCAAAAAATGGTGGATGCGCCGGGCATCCCCTTTATCATATGCAATCGTCAGCAATGCCAGTTGATCTAAGATTTCCATTGTCGTTCTCCTGCCACACAAGAATTTTCCTACATTATACAATGATTCAAAGACAGTGGAAAGAAAGTCATAAAGAGTTCATCGTTTCACACAAAAAGGGCCCCGCCTTGAGCAGGACCCTTTTGTCTTCTGGCACGCATCGTCGGTCACACATGGCGCTGCGCTTTCGGGGCCATCGTCCAGCAAATCACCTGCATCAGGCAGATCACCAGTGCAACGACTCCCATGCCGATCCAAAACATCGGTTCCAGATCCATAAAGTCCAGCATGGCGCATTCCTCCTTTCCCACAGGATTCGATTATCAAAAAGGATTCATTTCATCGTTCAACGTTGCAATTGACACTTACCCGTTCACAGCAGGCTCCCATAATGCCGGATATACGCCTTCTTGATGCTGGTGGCCAGCATCATGTACGCCAGCACTACCAGCGCCAGGAACCCGAAATACACCCCCGGCAATGGCAGGAACCCCAGATCTCTGCCCAGGCTCCCTGTAAACGGAAGCAGGGTGCAGACAGCAATCCCGCCGGTAGTGAGCATGGTCAGGACAGCCGATGCATGGCTCTGGATGAACGGGATTTTCGGTGTCCGGATCATATGGATGACCAGAGTCTGGGTCCACATGGATTCCACGAACCATCCGGCCTGGAACAGCGCCATATAGGCCTGCCGCACGTCAAGTCCCGCAAAGGCCCCGGCTGCGATCTTCGTCCCCGCCGGGATATGATGGAATGTGACCCCGCCGCTGACAAGCTGGGGGCAAATCACGAAATACAGCACCAGATAGGTGATCCAGTCGAACACCGAACTGGTAGGCCCCAGCCACAGCATGAAGCTGCCGATGCTGCCGGCATCCCAGTTCCGGGGTACTTTCAGATACTCCTCATCCACGTTGTCCCAGGGGATGGCGATGCAGGAGATTTCGTACAGCAGGTTCAGGATGATCAGCTGCAGGCTGCTCATGGGCAGGAACGGCAGCAATGCGCTGGCCGCCAGTACCGAAAACATGTTCCCGAAATTGGAACTGGCTGTCATCTTGATATACTTGATCATATTGGCGTAGGTCTTGCGTCCTTCCACAATGCCCTGTTCCAGCACCAGCAGGCTCTTCTCCAGCAGGATGATATCGGCGCTTTCCTTGGCAATATCCACGGCGCTGTCCACCGAAATCCCGATATCCGCATTCTTCAGGGCCGGAGCATCATTGATGCCGTCACCCATAAAGCCTACCGTATGGCCCCTTGCCTGCAGTGCCTCCACCACCCGAGCTTTCTGGTCCGGTGACAGTTTGGCGAACACCGTAGTCCGTTCCACTTCGCTTTCCAGGGTCTTCTCATCCATCTTGTCCAGGTCGCTGCCCAGCAAAATGTGTTCTGCCGGAAGCCCCACCTGTCGGCAGATGCACCGGGTGGTCTTTTCATTATCCCCGGTCAATACTTTCGTAGTGACTCCGTGTTCCTTCAATGCCGCAATGGCCTGGGCCGCACTGTCCTTGGGCGGATCCAGGAAAGCCAGATAGCCCAGCAGCACCATGCCGTTCTCATCCTTCACCCCAAAAGCTCCCACCGGAGAGGGATCGATTTTCCGGGCCAGGGCGATTACCCGCATGCCTTCTTCGTTCAGATGGTCCGCCACGCTGCGGAGTTTTTCCCGCAGTCCGTCCGTCAGCGGCAGCGGTTCATGGTTTTGTTCCACATAACCGCATACCTGCAGCATCTCTTCTACGGCTCCCTTGGTGATCATCTGGGTCCGGCCCCTGGGATCGGTAACCACCACCGACAGTCTCCGGCGAGCGAAATCGAAGGGAATCTCGTCCACCTTCTTATAGTTCTCGGACAGATCCAGCAGCTGGGGATCTGCATTTTCCTCTTCTTCGGTCTTCATGATAATGGCCCGGTCCATAAAGTTCTTGTATCCGGTCTGGAAGTAGCTGTTCAGATATGCATACCGCAGCACCCGCTGGCTTGGCCGGCCCTGGGGATCCAGGTGATATTCCAGCACCACCTTGTCCTGGGTCAGGGTCCCGGTCTTATCCGTACACAGCACATCCATGGCCCCGAAGCTCTGGATGGAATTCAGGTTTTTCACCACCGTCTTCTTTTCCGACATGGAAACGGCACCTTTGGCCAGGCAGGTGGTCACGATCATGGGCAGCATTTCCGGAGTCAGGCCCACTGCCACCGAAATAGCGAACAGGAAGGCCGCCACCCAGTCCCCCTTGGTGATGCCGTTCACGAAGAAGACCACAGGCACCATGGCCATCATGAAGCGGATCAGCACCCAGGATACGGAATTCACGCCCTTGGTAAAGTTGGTTTCCGGAGCCTCCTGGGCCATGGAGCTGGTCAGGCTGCCGAACAGGGTTTTATCCCCCGTGCGCAGCACCACACCTGTACCTGAACCGGAAATCACATTGGTTCCCATAAAGGCCAGGTTGTCCAGTTCCGTCACAGCCTTGTCACCACTGTTTGCCACTACCGCCGGCACCTTTTCCTGAGGGGCGCTTTCGCCGGTGAGAGAAGATTGGCTCACAAACAGGTCCCTGGCTTCCAGGATCCGCAGATCCGCCGGTACCATATCGCCGGTGGACAGGAATACCAGGTCCCCTGCCACCACATCCTGCAGGGAAACTTCCTGACGTTTGCCCTCCCGGATCACCGTACACGTAGTGGTGATCAGTTCCAGCAGTTTCGCTGCCGCATCCCCGCTGCGGGCTTCCTGGATGAACCGCAGGCAGCCGGAAACCAGGAGCAGGATCAGGATGATACCCACGGTCACCGGGTTGAAGCTGGCCCAGTCTCCCGCCCGCCAGGGCAGGATGATATCCGTCACTGTGGAAACCCCGGCCAGCACGAACAGAATCACCGTAAAGGGATTGATGAAGGCTTCCGCCAGCCGTTCCTGCAGAGACTTTTCCTTTTCCCGGGTTACTTTGTTTTCGCCGTAGGTATCCCGGTTCTTCTCGATCTGATCCGGAGTCAGGCCCTGATCCGCAGAGCCCAGTTTCTGCAGCAGCTCGTTTTTTTCCAGTCCGGCCATCTGTTTCAGGACGTTCTGGGTTTCCTGAGAAGCCGCCTGGAATTTCAGATTGTAGTTTGCTTTTTTCATGTTGTTCCTCCTAAAGAATTGCGGGGCTCGTTCCCCTCTTTAGGAAGCTGTCAATTCAGTCCGGGCGTGAAAGGCAGGACTTTCCAGACCCGCTTCTTCCGTACCCCGGCCTGTATAATCGACCGCTTCCGCTGGCACTGTCCATGCCTTCCCACCACCTTTCCAGGACTTAAGATTGACAAAAGAAACGCCGTCCGGGCAACAACCCGAACGGCGAAAAAATCTTTTTTCTTCAATGGAAACAGTTCCATTGCCACCGTACGAGCTTTAACTCTACAGGGCGGTGAAACTGCATTATGCGGCGCCTTCTTGTTTGACGCAGCCTGTTCAGACCTACGCGGGATGTCTCCATCCTGTTGCGGCAGCAGTCCATATCCCTGTAGGAGCCTTGCCTACCGGACACGATTCATTTGATAGCTACACTATAACCAATAAATAGAAATTTGTCAAGTTTATTACATTTTTCTTTTTTATTCTTTCATTTCCGCCCGATCAACAAACAAGACCCCTTCAGCATACTCTTCTCCGCTTCTGCCGGAGTAAGGAACGCGCCATCATCCGTGGGAATCAGTTCTGCCTCCCGGACGCCGCTTTCCAACACCCGTTTCAGCAAAATGTTCTTGTCCCCGTAAAACCCTCTGGTCATGATGTCGTGGATCACAAACACCCCGCCTTTTTTTACAGTCCGCAGGGCCTCCAGGATGGCATCCACCCGATCCATGCCCTGCACATGATGGTACACATAGTTGCTCACCACGGCATCGAAGGTTTCATCCGGGAACTCTATCTTCTGGGCGATGCCGTACATAAATACCGTATGCTTCACGCCTTCTGCCCTGGCGTTGGACTGGCACAGCTTCTGGTCGATGCCCGGCGTCACCTTCTGATCCCAGGGATCCGTGCCGATGATCATGGCATCGGGATGCCGCCGGGCAATAGCGAGAGCCAGCGCTCCGCTGCCTGTGCCAATATCCAGTACCTTGGCCCTGGGCGGCAGATCCACCTTGCCGGCCACCCCGGAAATCACCTTCCAGGCAATGCTGCGAGGGTTGTTCAGGTCGAAATCCTGGTATGCCCCGTACCAGCAGTACGTTTTATAACCGAACCAGAAAGTGGCCATGGAAAAAACGAAGATCAGCACCAGCCGGATGGGCGTGGGCAGGATGCCCAATCCAAATACCCCGAACACAAGACCCAGAATCAGCGGTATGGCCGTCCGCTTGATTCCTGTATGCAATACTGTTTCCGGCAGCCAGTTTTTATAATCCGGTTTCATAAGGATCACCTCCAAGAAATTCATACCCTTTCGGTGGTTCTTATTATAGCACAAATGTAATCATTTTAAGCACAGAAAAAGGAGCTGTGGCGAAACACAGCCCCTTTTTCCTTAAAACCGGCACTTAGCCGCAAATGCGTGGCCTTCCAGTCCTTCACCCTTAGCCATACGGTTCACCAGGGGTGCGATTTTCCTGCTGGCTTCTGCCGTCATGCTCTGGTGCGTACAGGTCTTCAGGAACGTACCCACATACACCCCGCCCGTATACCGGGCCGCCTTCACCGTGGGCAGGGTATGATTGGTGCCGGAAGCATAGTCCCCGAACACTTCCGCCGTATTGCCGCCGATGAACAGAGAACCATAGTTGTGCAGCTTTTCGATGACCCCGTCCGCATCCTTCAGGTTCACTTCCAGATGTTCCGGTGCATAGCTGTTGGCCTTGTCAATGGCTTCATCCAGATTATCCAGCAGCACTACTTCGCCGAAAGTATCCCAGCTCTGCCGGGCAATCCTGGCCGTAGGCAACCAGGACAGTTCTTCTTCCACTGCCCTGATGGTTTCGTTGGCCACCCGTTCGCTGGTGGTCAGCAGGATGGCCTTGGCGTTGGGATCGTGTTCCGCCTGGGCCAGCAGGTCCGCTGCCAGTACCTTCGGGTCAGCCTGATCATCACAGATCACCAGCACTTCACTGGGTCCGGCCACAAAATCGATGCCCACCTGGCCGTAGCACTGCCGTTTGGCTTCGGCCACGAACTGGTTGCCAGGACCTACGATCATATCCACCGGCTTGATGGTTTCCGTACCATAGGCAAAAGCCGCAATGGCCTGCACTCCGCCAATGGCATAGATTTCATCGGCCCCGGCCAGATCCATGGCCACCAGAGTGTGCACATTGATGTGCCCCGTCCCATGTGCCACAGGAGAAGCCGCCGCAATCCGCTTCACCCCAGCCACCTTGGCCGGCGTAATCAACATCATGGCCGAAGAATACAGGGGGAACCGGCCGCCCGGCACGTAGCACAGGCAGGACTGCATCGGCAGTACCCGGTGTCCCAAGTGGATCCCCGGCATGGGTTCAAAGTCGGGCAGTTCCTTGATGGTGGCCCGCTGGGCTTCGGCAAAAGCCCTCAGATTGTGCAGAGCCGCCTTCATATCCTTGATGTCCTGGGCCGGCACCTGATTATAAGCTGCCTGGATTTCTTCCCTGCTCACGCGGAACGTATCCCGCACATAGCCGTCGAATTTCTCACTATATTTTTTCAGGGCGGCATCCCCGTCGTTTACCACGTCGTCGATGATGGCAGATACTGTCTTGCGCAGCTCCCGCCGATCTTCCTTGGTCCGTTCTTTGCCTTCTTTGATATATTTCATTGGTATATCTCCCTTCTCTTCATCCATTATAAAGAGCTGGCACCCAAATGCAAGGGCCAGACCCGAAAATGCGATTCCATCGTCCCCTCCCGACCATGCCCAAAGTATACCAGTTCCAGTACGCTCCATGTCAACCTGCTTTTCTTCGGTAAAGCACAAAAAACGTTGAGCTAACTACAACTTTTGATGTATACTGTGAAAAAAGGCTTTTGCAGAAAGGAATCCTCATCATGAAAATCGGTCAAGCAGGCAAAAAATATGGGATTTCCCGGGATCATCTCTATTACTACATCAACTATGGGCTGCTGGTTCCTCCCAAGTCGGGCAAGCAGTATATTTTCGATGCGGATACCCTCCACGACCTGGATACCATCCTTTCCCTGCAGCAATTGGGATTCACCCTGGCGGAAATTCATCACATTCTTTCTCTGCACCGGATCACCGACGGGGAAAATGCCGACATCCGGGAAGAACTGCTGACCATCTATCAGCATCAGAAAAAGAAATGCCAGCAGGAACTTACGAAAGTGCAGAACCAGGTAGAAGGTCTGAACCAGAGGATCAAAGAACTGGCAGCCAGACAAAAGGGACCGTCCCGAAAGGTGGGCGTCCCTCTGTCCATGCTGGGCCTGCTGGCCTGCCCACACTGCCGCAGGGCCCTGGCATTATCGGACGTATCCATGGACACCCGGTACATCTACCAGGCTGACCTGGCCTGCGAATGCGGCTACCAGGCCCACATCCGGGATGGCATCCTGGTGACGGAAAACCGCTACACCGACAATGATGATACCCCCGATGTGCACCGGCTCATGTACAAAGACCTGCCCGCCGACATGATCAGCCTGTTCCAGCAGGCCTACAACTTCATGAACCGTCAGCTGGACAGCATGGGCCTGGAAAGCAAAGTAGTGCTGGAAACCTACGTGAACGCCTGGTTCTTTCTCTACACCCAGCAGAGCCATTTCCCTGAAAGCGGCCAGTACATCATCGTGGACAAGTACCCCGAGACCCTCTCCATGTACAAGAAACTCATGGAACAGGAAGGCCATCCCCTGAATATCCTGTACATTGCCGACAGTACACTGCAGCTGCCCCTGCTGCCCCATTGCGTGGACCTGAACCTGGACTTCTTCGCCGCCAACGAGCACAATTTTTACCGTCCCACCTTCTTCTACGAAGAACTGCTGCCCCTCCTTCGGAAAAATGCAAGGATCCTGGGCACCTACTTCTATTTTGAAGGCGGCCGGAAATCCATGGAAACCCTGCTCTCCACCTACCCCAAGTGCAGCCCCCACAACTTCAATCTTCCCTATTTCCAGCGCAGCCTGGAAAAATGGGGATTTACCCTGGAGCAGTATGAAAACGACGGCCCCAGCTTGGATTCCGGCAACAACATAGGTTTCGGCTTCCATCAGAAGGGTGAGAAATTGTTCCTGTATCCGTATGCAGGGAGGAGAAGATAGCATTCGTAGGGACGACCCATAAGGGGCGTCCGAATCAAAGTCGCCCAGAGAGCTAATCCCAGTGGCTGTATAACTTGCAGGAAGTATCTATATTACTGGGTAGAGGTGGTTAAATACTGTGTAACCATATCTTTCGGCATGTTACCCTCATCACCTTTTTGAATCCGGCCATCCCCCATTCCGGTCTCGGGAACTCCAACCTTAAAATTCTCCGGCTCTATGGAACAAATGAACCCGGACTTGACAGTATACTCCTGTTTATGGGATTTCTGATTCTTTGGGTAGATTTTATCAAGTGTCAGCCGATGAGCAACAAAAAAAACGCCCTCGAAAGGACGGTGAAAAATCAGTTATTCAATTTACAGACCAGGAAAGCTTTCTTGATTCTCTAGTAAATCTCCCTGCCCTCTTTCCAGGCTTTCCTGGCTTCGTTGAGGTACATGGTGTTATCGCCGTGCTTAAAGTCGGGATCTTCAAGCCTGGACAAAATCATTAGACCACCCACATACAGGGCAAACATCAAAAGTTCCAACTCTGCTTTTCCCACACATTGGGCAAATATCTTTCATATCTCGCATCTTCTTTCAACACCATTATACTATGCTCACCTGATTTTATCAGGTGGTTTTACAATCTAACTGCAACGACAGCATAAAATAAAGACACAAATCAGTTCATGCGATTTCAATCCACGCACCCTCAAGGGGTGCGACTAACAATGTTAGCAGTAAATTATTCAACATTCAGATTTCAATCCACGCACCCGCAAGGGGTGCGACGCATTTGCCTGGGTGTTCTTTGCATCGCTCACAGTTTCAATCCACGCACCCGCAAGGGGTGCGACCAAGCGGCTTCTGGCCGCCAGGGAACTGGGTAGAAGTTTCAATCCACGCACCCACAAGGGGTGCGACCGGGGGAAGGAGTGGTAGCGTCCATTCCATATCCGTTTCAATCCACGCACCCGCAAGGGGTGCGACGGGGGGAGATGCTCTCCCTTCTCCCAGTACTGGATTGTTTCAATCCACGCACCCGCAAGGGGTGCGACTTCACCCACGCCGACACGGAAAACCTCGTTCCGGGTTTCAATCCACGCACCCGCAAGGGGTGCGAC
>NZ_JBNMIU010000023.1:0-31653 GCF_050873445.1 Acidaminococcus sp.
AAATAAGCCCCTCGAGTGAGGGGCTGCCAGGAAATGTAGTGCGGTTGGTAGCCTTTAAATCTAGGGCCTTAAGGCCGAGGCAGGTAACGCGGCTTATAGCCGCAGAGCAAACTACCCGTTATACGGGTAGTTTTGATTTATCATATAGAAAAATAACCGTAAAAATGATAAAATTATAAATTACGGATGTAAGCATTGAAACAAATTGAGAGGGAATCGAGGGGCTTTTTTTCTACCCCCTTTTTTGAAGGAGAACCATATGGAACGCAAAGATCTTGAATTGCTGGCACCGGCCGGTACCTGGGAGGCCCTGGAAGCTGCCGTATTCGCCGGTGCGGACGCTGTTTATCTGGGAGGCAGCCACTTCGGCGCCCGGGCCTATGCGGATAATTTCGGGCCTGAGGAGATGACCCGGGCCATCCGCTTTGCCCATCTGCACCGGGTGCGGATCTATGTCACCGTGAATACCCTGGTGGATGATGAAGAACTGCCTGCCGTAGGTGAATACCTGTGCTTCTTGAGCAACATCGGGGTGGACGGCATCATCGTCCAGGATATGGGCATTATCCGGATTGCCCGGAAGGTGGCACCGGAACTGCCGCTGCACGCCAGTACCCAGATGACAGTGACCAATTCTGCCGGGGTCATGTTCACCTACCACAACGGCATGGCCCAGGCCGTACCTGCCAGGGAAACCAGCCTGAAGGACTTGAAGACCATCTGCAGCAGGACTCCCAGCAAAATCGAGAATTTCATGCACGGTGCCCTGTGCATCTGCTACAGCGGGCAATGCCTCATGAGCAGCCTGATCGGGGGCCGCAGCGGCAACCGGGGACGCTGTGCACAGCCCTGCCGTCTGCCCTATACGCTGGTGGACAAGGATGGAAAGGATATGCTGGCCAAAGTGGATGCGGGCCATTACCTGCTTTCACCCAAGGATCTGAATACCCTGGATATCCTGCCTCAGCTGATCCAGACCGGGGTGAGGAGCTTCAAGATCGAAGGACGGATGAAGCGTCCGGAATACGTGGCCGTGGTGACGGACATTTACCGGCGGGCCTTCGACAGCTATCTGGAAGGTCATTATCATGTGCCCCGGGAGGACAGGCAGAACATCGAGCAGATCTTCAACCGGGATTTTACGACAGCGTACATGGTGGGCCGTCCGGGCCGCACCATGATGAGCGACCGGCGTCCCAACAACCGGGGCGTGCTCATTGGCCGGGTGCAGTCCCTTGCCAGGGATCATGCCACCGGCACCGTAAAGCTGGACAAGGAGCTGCATCTGGGCGACGGTCTGGAATTCTGGGTCAGCGTGGGCGGCCGTGTGGGCACCACGGTGGAACACATGAAGGTGAACGGCAAAGAGGTGTCCGTGGCTAGGGCCGGAAGCCTGGTGACCATCCCTGTACCCCGGGGCATCCGCCTGAATGACCGGGTGTTCCGCACGTATGACAACCAGCTGATGCAGTATGCGGCCCAGTTCTTCGGAGAAAGCCACAAGCAGCGGATCCCTTTGTACTTCCAGGTGACGGCCCATCTGGGGCAGCCCATGGAGATCATCGCTGCTGACGAAGAGGGAAACCAGGGGAAGGCACTGACCAGCTTCATTGTGGAAAAAGCCCGGAAGCACGCCCTGGATCAGGCAGCCGTGAAAAAACAGGTGGACCGGCTGGGAACCACGGAATTTTCCCTGGGCGAACTGATCTGTGACCTGGATGAGGGCGTCATGGTGCCCATGAGCGAGATCAACGAGGCCCGCCGGGCAGCTGTGGAAGAACTGACGGAAAAACGTCTGCATGCCTTCCTGCCGCCCCGGAAAAAGGCTGTATGGCATAACTCCGTGCTGGATCAGCGGGTGAACCACGGCCAGCGCAGGCACAGCGAACTCAGCGTACACGTAGATACTCTGGAAAAGGCCAAGGTGGCCCTGGAAGCCGGAGCTGATGTGCTGATCATCGGCGGCGACAGCTATACCCTGCCGCTTCTCACCCTGGACGATTATAAAACCATCGCCGAATGGGTGCGCAGCCGGGGAAAGAAGTGGCTGGCGGCCACCAGCCGGATCGTCAGCGAAGGCCAGCTGAAGTACTATCAGAACAACCTGGCTCAGTGGGCCGCCCTGGAACCGGATGCTATCCTGATCGCCAACAATGGTCTGGTGGAAATGGCACGGGATACGGGGGCGCCTTTATGGCTGGATTATAATATGAATACGTTCAACAGCCAGAATATCCTGTTCTGGCAGGAACAGGGCTTTTCCGGCATTACCCTGTCGCCGGAGCTGACCCTGCAGCAGGTGGGCAGCCTGGTGAAGAAGAGCCCGCTGCCTCTGGAATGCCTGGCAGAAGGGGCCCTGGAGATGATGGTCAGCGAATACTGTGTGGAAGGCAGCTTCCTGGGTCATCTGGACAAGGGGTCATGCAGCTTCAAGTGCAGAGAACCGGGCTTCCTGGAAGACCGGAAGAAGGAACGGTTCCCTCTGAAACAGGATCAGTTCGGCCGGATGCATGTCCTGAACGGACACCCGCTTTCCATGCTGGCCAATGTGCCTGAAATGGAAAAGACGGGGATCGCCCGGCTGCGCATGGATTGCCGCAGTTACCCGGCGGAAGAACTGGGAGAGCTGGTGGCCATGTACCGGGGCGTGCTGGACGGAGAGATGAAAGTGGAAGAGAACCGGCCTCATACTACCCGCGGCCACTATTTCAGAGGGGTTCTGTAACATGATGGAAACCATCTCCGTCCTTACTGGGGGCGGACATGGTTGGTAAGGAGTTCTTATGGCAAAATTTGCAGTCAATACATTGGAATTCGATAAGGTGAAGGCTATGCTGGCAGAGCAGGCCGGTACCTCCCTGGGGCAGAGAATGGCCCTGGACCTGGTCAGTTCCAGCCGCTTCGAACAGGTGAAACTGGCCCAGGAGGAAACGGCCGAAGCCGTACAGCTTCTGGACGAAGGCCGGCGTCTGCCCCTGGGGGGAATTACGGACATCACTCCCCTGGTGAAGCGTACCAAGGTGGGAAGCATCCTGGAACCGGAAGACTTCAAGGCCATCGGGGACGCTGTCGATGGCATCCGCAGCCTGAAGCAGTTCCTGACGGAAGACACGGAGAATGCTCCCGCCCTGCGGGACTATGGCCCCCAGCTGGGGGATTTTTCCCGGCTCAGCAAACAGCTGTCCAGCGCCCTGGACGAAAAGGGCAATATCAGGGACAATGCTTCGGTAAAGCTGCAGGGCCTGCGTACAGGCATCCTGGCTGCCAAGAATCGGGTGAAGGATAAGCTGAACAGCCTGCTCCATGATCCCATGAACCAGAAGTATTTCCAGGATGCCCTGGTGACCATGCGGGAAGACCGGTACGTCATCCCCATCAAACAGGAATACCGGCTGAATTTCCCCGGTGTGGTCCATGACCAGAGCTCCAGCGGTGCCACGCTGTTTGTGGAACCCATGGCTGTGGTGAACCTGAACAACGACATCAAGAAATACATGCTGGAGGAACAGGCAGAAGTGGAACGGATCCTGCGTACCCTTACCGGGCATGTGGGTGCCGAAGCAGACAACATCCTGGAATCTTTGGGCGTGGTGGCCCAGATCGATCTGATCGGAGCCAAGGCCAATCTGGCCCAGAAGCTCCACTGCTGCCGTCCCATGATGATCCTGCAGCAGCGGGTCCGTATCACCAGGGGCCGCCATCCTCTGCTAAATCAGGACAAGGTAGTGCCCCTGGATATCAACCTGGGGGATGATTTTACCACGCTGCTGATCACCGGTCCCAATACCGGCGGTAAGACGGTGGCATTGAAGACCGTGGGGCTGTTCGCCCTTATGGCCCAGGCCGGCTTGTTCGTACCGGCGGCGGAAGCCATCCTGCCCGTGTTCGGCGGAGTCTATGCGGACATTGGCGATGAACAGAGCATCGAGCAGAGCTTGTCCACTTTTTCCGGGCACATGAAGAATATGATCTCCATCCTGAAGGATGTGCGGGAAGGAGATCTGGTGCTGGTGGATGAAGTGTGCGTAGGGACGGATCCCACCGAAGGCGCTGCTTTGGCCATGGCCATGATCGAGTATCTGTACAGCAAAAAAGTACTTACCATCATGACCACCCACTACAGCGAACTGAAGACCTTTGCCTACGAACATGAGGGCATGGAGAACGCCAGTGTGGAATTCGATCCGGAGACCCTGCGGCCTACGTACAAACTGCTCATGGGCGTGCCCGGTTCTTCCAACGCTTTCTACATCAGCAAACGGCTGGGTCTGCCCCAGGAAATCCTGGATGAAGCCAAGAGCTTTATTGGCGAAGGCCACAGCAACATGGAACGGGTGCTGCAGAATCTGGAAGGCGAACGGCGGGAATACGAAAGCCGCAAGGACGAAATCGAAAGCCTGCGCCGGGAAGCCGAATACATGAAGAATGAGTTGAAGCAGGAAAGGGACAAGCTGGAAAAGAGCCGGAACGCCATTTTACGCAAGGCACGGGAACAGGCCGATGAGCTGTACCGGAATGCCCGGCGGGAATCCACCAGCATCCTGAAGGAACTGCGGGCCAACCAGGACATGGTGGAAAGCCGCAAGGTGGAACAGCTGGCCGAAATGAGCCGGAAGGTACTGAACAAGAACTTCAGCATCGACGGCAAACCCATGCCCGAGGGCCAGGGGCTTACCAGCGGCAATGCGGCCGTGGGGAAAAGGGTGTATGTGAAGAAGCTGGGCCAAAGCGGTGTGATCACAGCTCTGAACGGCAATGAGGTGCAGGTGCGCATCGGGGTCATGAAGATGAACCTGAAACTGAAAGACTGCCTGCTGTTAAAGGAAGCTCCCAGCCAGCCCAGGAGTACCCATCGTACCTTGAAACGCAGTACCAGCCAGGGTCATAACCTGTTCGTGAAGAAGGCCCAGGATGCCACTGTGCAGATCGATGTGCGGGGCAAGACGGTGGACGAAGCCATTCCCTATGTGGACAAGGCCATCGATGATGCCCTGCTGGCCGGTATGGACCGGTTCCGTCTAGTCCATGGCAAAGGCACGGGCATGCTGCGAAAAGGACTGTTGGAATATCTGAACCAGCATCCCAACGTACAAAAGATCGAAATGGCGCCGCTCAACGAAGGTGGCTTCGGAGCGACGATTGTGTGGGTGAAATAGGTTAAAGAAGCAAAATCGGGCTGTTGCAGCTGCAGCAGCCTGCTTTTGTACATTTCGTAACACAACCACATAATCATACAAATTTCATGAAACAATATTCGCTTAATCAGACATTTATGGTATAATAAACTTTATCTTAGTATGGCATTATGATGTGGAAGGTGAAATTATGATACATTTGAAAAATGGGGATGGGATCCAATGGCCCGAGGGCAAGCGGATCGCTGTGATGCTGACGTTCGATTTCGACGCAGAACTGCTGCGCTATTCGGTCATCGGCAAAAAAAACATCGGCTTTGCCGACATCTCCCGTGGTCAATATGGAGTAAAAGAAGGATTACAGCGGTGCCTGGCCATGCTGCAGCGGAATGCGCTGCCGGCCACTTTTTTCATTCCCGGACAGGTGATCGAAAAGTATCCGGAACCGTGCAAAGCCATTGCTGCCGGCAAGTATGAAATCGCCTATCATGGGTATGATCATAACAATACAATCGGACTGACGAGAGAAGAAGAAACGGAAAATCTGGAAAAAAGCGAGAGCCTGATTGAGAAAATCTGTGGCCAGAAGCCCATGGGAGCCAGAGGCCCTCTGGATGCTCTCCAGGATTTCAGTCTGGATTTGTTTTCCCAGAGAGGATATCTGTATGATTCCACGCTGAAAGACTGCGACTGGCCCTATGTGCTGGACAATGGCCTGGTGGAACTGCCTACGGACGTGGCTATCGATGACTTTTCTTATTTCTATTTCTCCTATGCCGATGAAGCTCCCATCAATTGCAGCTATCTGCCGGATGATGTTCTGGAAATCTGGAAGGATGCCTATGATGAACTGGCGGCGGAGGGAGATAAAATCATGATCATCAAGCTCCATCCTCAGCTGATCGGACGAGTGAGCCGGATCAATATGCTGGAGCAATTCATCCTGTACATGAAACAAAGAGGTGCCTGGATTGCAGATTGCAGGACAGTGGCTCAATACGTAAAAGATTATGGGATGGAAAAGGGAGCTGAAGCAAAATGAAGATGAATATGAAATGGCCGGACCATAGACCTATGGCCCTGTGCCTGTCTTTTGACATTGATGCAGAAACGTTATGGTTGACGAGAAATCCCATCAACTATCATCATCCGGTTCACGTTTCCCGCGGCCGGTATTCGGTGAAACAGGGGATTCCCCGGATTTTGCGGCTGCTGGAAAGCGAAGGGGTCCATGCCACGTTTTTCACACCGGCCTATACTGCAGAACTTCATCCCGATGTCATTCGGGATATTGATGCCCAGGGACATGAAATTGCATATCATGGCTATCTCCATGAAGCCTATGACGATTATGACAAGGAAAATGCCCTGATGGAAAAATGTGAAAAAATCTATCAGGGGATCATCGATAAGCGGCCTATGGGGAACCGGAGTCCCGATGGCTTGCTGTATGACTTTCATCTGAAATTGTGGCTGAAGAGAGGGTATATTTATTCTTCCAACTGGCGGGATACGGATCGTCCGTTCATCCATGAACTGGATGGCAAGCCCATCCCCATTGTGGAACTTCCCAAGGACAGCATCAATGATGATACTTCCTATGATATGTATACCATCCAGCACCCGGAACATTATTACCTGAAGAGTGGACGGGAGATGGTCCAGATCTGGAAAGAGGAACTGGATGGTTTGCTGGAAGAAAAGGGATTCATGAATTTTGTGATGCATCCGCAGTTCATCGGACATCCCAGCTATGTCCATGCGCTGCGCAGCTTCATCCGGTATGCAAAGGACCGTGGTGTCTGGATAGCGACCGATGAACAGGTTGCCAGATACCTGCTGGCACAGAACGGTTTTCCACAATACGCATCAAAATAATCATAAAAGGAAGCATGAAATAAGAAGAGAAGGGAATGGATTATGAAGACAAAATGGGTAAGGATGTTGGCAGTGGCATTGGCAGCGGTTTCTACCGCTCTGTTGTTCACGGCTTGTGGGACAGAAAAAAAGGATGCCAAAGCGGATCAACCGCAGGGAGGGACTCTGAAGGTCGCTATGACAGCAACGTTCCCGCCTTTTGAGTATGTGGACAGCAAGACGAACAAGTTCGCAGGCATCGACGTGGATATTGCCAACTACATCGCCAAGAAACTGGGTAAAAAAGTGGAAATTACGGATATGAAATTTGCTTCTCTGATTCCCACACTGCAAAGCGGCCGGGCTGACATGGTCATTTCAGGTATTTCTCCGACAGCCAAGCGGAGCGAAGTAGTCAGCTTCACCAAACCGTATTTCTATCCGCCAAAGGCCATCGTAGCCAAGAAAGGAACCAATTTCACATCCCTGGAAGCATTGAAGGGGCATAAAGCGGGAGCTACGATGGGCACCACCTATGTGAAAGAGCTGAAATCCGTCCCCGGGATCGATGTGGTGGAATTGGACAGCGCCACCATGGCTGTCCAGGATGTGCTGAATGGTCGGCTGGATGCTACCGTATGTGATGGTACCCATGCCATCGTATTCTGCAAGGAACATCCGGAATTGGAAATGCATATGCTGAAACTGTCCACCAGCAGTGACGATACTTTTGCCATTGCGTTCCCGAAGGATTCCAAGGACGTGGAAAAAGTGAATGCCATCCTGGATGAAATGAAGAAAAATGGGGAATTTCACAAAATCCTGGTGAAACATATGGGCGAAGAACAGGCTGCTGATTATGAAAAGAAAGTCAAGGAACTGGGGCTGTAAGAAGGAGCTGAGAAGATATGTTGAAACTGCGTAAAAAATTGTTGATGGGGTTGGCAGCAGGGCTTTCTGCTTTGCTGATTGCCGGCTGCGGCGGCAGCGAAACCAAGAAGGATGCACAGAAAAACGGTGGAGATGGCAAAAAAATGGTGGTGGCCATCAATGCTACATTCCCTCCTTTTGAAAGCGTAAAGGAAGGCACCCAGGATTACAGCGGCATTGATATTGAAATCGCCCAATACATCGGCAAAAAACTGGGGAAGACCGTGGAATTCCATGATATGAAGTTTGCCTCTCTGGTACCGACCCTGCAGAGCGGCCGGGCTGATATGATTATTTCCGGTATTTCTCCCACGGCTGAACGGAAAGAGGTCGTTTCTTTCAGCAAACCGTATTATTTCCCCATGAAAGCCCTGGTATTCAAGAAGGGTGCTGGCTATAAGACTCTGGCCGACCTGAAGGGCAAGAAGGCCGGTGCCTCCATGGGTACTACCTATGTCAAGGAACTGAAAGCTGCCGGCGGCATTGAAGTCACTGAACTGGACAATACGCCGCTGGTGGTGCAGGATATCAAAAACAGCCGTCTGGATGCCGGCTTGTTCGACTCCGCCCAGGCTGCCGTATTCGTGAAAGAGAATCCTGAACTGGAAATGGTCATCCTGAACCTGCCAGTTGTGAACGATGACACGTTTGCCATTGCTCTGCCCAAGGATTCCAAGGACATCGGCAAGATCAACGACATCCTGAAAGAAATGAAATCCAACGGCGAATTCCACAAGATCCTGGTGAAATATCTGGGTGAAGATGCAACGAAACAATACGAAGCTGCCGAAGCCAAATTGGATATCGCCAAACAGTAAGCTGAAAGAGAACTGATCCTATGTTTAAATTTTCCGTTTTGACGCCCTATCTGCCGCTTTTGGAAAGCGCAGTCTGGGTTACTCTGAAATTCACGTTTTTCTCTACTTTCCTGGGGTTCATCGGGGGCTTCATCCTGGCCCTGATCACCATTTCGAAGAACAAGATCTTCGCACCCCTGGCCCGGTTCTACATTTCCGTATTCCGGGGCACACCGCTGCTGGTGCAGCTGATGCTGATCTATTTTGCCACGCCCCAGCTCACCGGCTACACCATCTCGGCCCTTCAGGCCGGGGTCCTGAGTTTCGGCCTGAACTCAGCTGCGTATATTTCTGAAGCCCTGCGGGGCGGTATCCTTTCTGTGGACAAGGGCCAGTGGGAAGCAGCCCTGTCCCTGGGGGTACCCAAGCACCGCTTTATCCTGGACGTGATCCTGCCCCAGGCTGTGAAGAATACCTTCCCGGCCCTGATCAACGAAAGCATTGCCCTGCTGAAAGATTCCAGCCTGGTTTCCGTCATCGGGGTGGCAGATACCCTGCGCTGGGCCGATCTGATCCAGGCCAAGACCTTCCGTGCCTTTGAAGCGTTCATCGTGGCAGCGGCCGTGTACTACGTACTGGTCATGATCCTCACCTTTATTGGTGCCTATTTTGAAAAGAAGGTGCGTATCAGTGATTAAAGTAGAACATCTGGCCAAGCATTTTGGCAAACTGGAAGTACTGAAAGACATCAACCTGGATATCCAAAAAGGACAGGTGGTGACCATCATCGGTCCCTCCGGCTCGGGCAAATCCACTCTGCTGCGGTGCCTGAATCTGCTGGAACGTCCGGATAAGGGAACCATCTCCTTTGATGGGCAGAATATCCTGGAACCCGGCGTGAAAATCGCAGACGTCCGGAAACGGGAATGTATGGTGTTCCAGCATTTCAACCTGTTCAAGAACATGACCGTACTGGACAATGTGACCTACGCTCCCAAAGTGGTGAACCATAAAAGCAAAAAAGAGGCAGAGGAAGATGCCATGGAACTGCTGGGCATGGTGGGACTGGCTGATAAAGCCAAAGAATACCCCAGCCGGCTGTCTGGCGGACAGCAGCAGCGGGTAGCCATTGCCCGGGCCATGGCCATGCATCCGGATGTACTGCTTCTGGATGAACCCACGTCGGCCCTGGATCCGGAAATGGTGAAGGAAGTACTGGACGTCATCCGCAAACTGGCCCAGAGTGGTATGACCATGGTGCTGGTGACCCATGAAATGGGGTTTGCCCGGGATGTTTCCGATATGATCCATTTTATGGACGGGGGTTATCTGGTGGAAAGTGCACCGCCCAAGGAATTCTTTGCGGCGCCCAAGTCCGACCGTGCCCGGAAGTTCCTGAGCAAGATCTTGGCATAAGGAGAATCTATGAAAATCCGTATTATCAATCCTGATTACGGGGTGGAGAAGGAGGCTATGGCCCAGCGCTGCAGCCTCCTTCAGCACTATGTGGGGGCCGATGTAGAACTCTCCATGGTGTGCCTGACCCGGACGAAAGTGGAAATCGACAGCGCCTCTGATGTGGTCCTGGCCGGACCGGAGCTCTTGCAGCTGGCCCGTCAGGCAGAACAGGAGGGCTGCCAGGCTGTTGTCCTGTACTGTTTTTCAGACCCGGTGGTGGAGGCCTGCCGGGAGCAGCTGAACATTCCGGTGGTGGGCGGAGCCCAGGCCAGCATGCTGCTGTTTCCGGCTCTGGCACGGAACGTGTCAGTGATTCTGGCAGACCCTGCCCGCATCGGAGAAAAAGAAGCCTTTCTGGGGACAGTGGGAATCGACCGGCATCATATTGGAAAGATCACGGCCATTGATTTCCGGGGCAAATCTATCTGGGACAACCGGGAGGAAGCCTACCGGCAACTGGTGACTGCAGGAAAGGAATTGAAAGCACAGGGAGCGGAGTGCCTGGTCTTGGGCTGTTTGTCATTCCTGGGCCTGGCCGCGCCACTGGGCAGAGAAGTGGGGATTCCGGTGATCGACCCGGCCATTGCTGCTGTGAGCCTGGCAGAGAGCCTGAGCCGGCAGGGGCTTTCCACTAGCAAGGTAGCCTATCCCAAACCCCTTTCTCAATCTTTTTCATAAAAAAATAAAAAAGTTGTTGACATAAGCCCTGTTTTCGTGTAGAATAATCTTTGTTGAGATTCCCCGATAGCTCAATGGTAGAGCACTCGACTGTTAATCGAGTTGTTGTAAGTTCGAGTCTTACTCGGGGAGCCATTTGCAAACCATGCCGGACGGATGTCCGGCTTTTTTTAAATCCATTTTCAGAGGGTTCGCTGATTCCTGGCGGCTGCTGCAAACCAAGAGATATGAGGTGTTTTATTTGGTTGATATATTGACCGTTGATCAAGAAAAATGCGTAAAATGTGGGATCTGTTCCAAAGTTTGTCCCAGCTGCATTATTGAAATGCAGGAAAACGGCCCTGTGTGTATCAATGACCGGTCCTGCATGTCCTGTGGTCATTGTGTTTCTGTCTGTCCCACCGGCGCTCTTGACAACATCCGCTGCCCCCGGGCGGAGATGAGTCCCATCCCCATGCCCGTGCTGGATTCCCGGACGGCCTATAACTTCCTTCGTATGCGCCGCAGCATCCGAAATTTCACTGACGAGCTGGTAAGCGAAGACAAGATGCGCCAGCTGCTGGACATCTGCCGGTACGCTCCTACGGCGGCCAACTCCCAGGGCCTGTACTACATTGTCGTCTCCGACCGGGAACTGATCAGGAAAATCACGGACTGCGTAGCTGACTGGATGCAGGAAGAAATCGATAACAATACGCCCCGGTCACGGTACTTCCGGAAAGTACTGGAAACGTACCGGAAAGGGACTGACATCATCGGCCGCAACGCTAGACAGCTGGTGTTCGCCCTGGCTCGCCGGCTGAACCAGACCGGCATCAGCAACTGCGAACAGGCCTGGGCCTATGCGGAACTGTATGCGCCCACCCTGGGTCTGGGAACCACCATCATGGGGTTCATCCAGACCTGTGCCCAGTGCGATTACGAGCCCCTGCGGGAATTGCTGGAAGTGCCCAAGAAGCAGGTCATCGTAGGGACGCTGTTGGTAGGATATCCCAGGTACAAATATCATAAACTGGTTGAACGGCAGCATCTGAAAGTGGAATTTCGTTGATTGAAGGAGGAATTCCTGTGATCCAGGGTAAGACCATCATTTGTGAAGAAGTTTTCATGCAGCTGGTACGTCTGGCTGCAGATCAGGTAGAGGATGTTTCCCTGTGTGAAAGCGGCAGCAGCGGGCTCATGGGTTTCGCCAAGGGCCTGACCGGCAAGAACGTGTCCGCTGTCGGTGTGGAAAAGACGGATGCGGAAGTGGACGAGAATGGCACTGTGACCAAGGGGCATGTGTCCTTTACGCTGAAGGTGTCCGTCTGCTGTGATGCCAATATCCCTGAAGCCATCGAACACCTGAGGGAAGCGGTGGTGCAGGAAGTGGTCAAAATCGCCGATTTTGTGGTGGACAAGGTGGACATCATCGTGGCCAGGCTGGATGAAACAACGAAAAAAACAGAGCCGACTGCTGAACCGGAAGAAAAAACAGATCAGGAAGGAAATGCGAAATAAGCCTTCGCAGATCCTGTATTGAGCCAGCATCAGCTGGTATCCATGGACTAGTGACCAATGACTGGTGACGGGGGTGTGAAAAGCATTTTTTCACACCCCCTTTCGTTATGGTATAATAACTCTGTTATAGGAAATGAGGTGAGAGCTTGGGCTGGTGGAAACAGATCGGAATTCCTTTACTGGCTGCGCTGGCAGGCTGTGTGCCGGCAGCAGCGGAAAAATTGCTGTTCATCCCCCTGGATAACCGTCCTGTGTCCCTGGAATATACAGTGGACAGCTTCCGCAGGGCGGGAGTAATGGTGGAAACGCCTCCCCTGGCGCTCCTTTCCAGCGACAGGCAGAACGGGGATCCGGACAAGCTGCTCCAGTGGCTGGATGATCATGCCGCCGGGGCGGACGGCGCTGTGGTTTCCACGGACAGCCTGATTTACGGTGGCCTGGTGCCTTCCCGTACCCACGAATTGCCGGAAAGCACCCTTGAGGCCCGGACGAAGGCCCTGCTGGCTTTCAAATCGAAGCATCCGGGTGTGCCGCTCTACGGTTTTGCCACCATCATGCGGTCGCCCAAATGGAGCAGTGCCCCGGCAGAACCTGCCTATTACGGGCAGTACGGAGCCAAACTGTTCCAGTGGGGTGCCCTGCGGGACCGGGACCGTCTGGGCCTGCTGAAGAAAAGGGAAAAGAAGCAGCTGCAGCAGCTGGAAGCGGAGATCCCGGCGGAGATCCGCCAGGATCTGCTGAACCGGCGCTGGAAGAACCTGACGGTACTGCGGTACCTGGCGGACGGCCTGGGGCAGGGCTCCCTGGATTACCTGCTGCTGGGCCGGGACGACTCGGCACCCTATTCGGAAGCCCACCGGGATGCGGAGGTGCTGCTGGAAGATGTGGACAAAGCCTGCAGTTACAAGTTGCGGTCCTTTTCCGGAGCGGACGAGCTGGGCATGACACTCCTCAACCGGGCTCTGAACAAAGCCCGGGGCGTGACACCGCTGGTCTACGCTTATTATAATGAAGGAAAAGGACCGGATACCGTGGCCAGCTATGAGGACAGTTCCATCCGGACCAGCTATCGGCAGCACGTGCTGGCGGCCGGCGGGTATCCTGCCCGGTCCGACAAACGGGCAGATCTGGTGCTGGGTATCTATACTCCCTTCACCGGTGTGACCCTGGGAGCTGATACGGCGGCCAATGGGGACACCCTGGATGAGCCGGGCCGGCGGTTTTTGCATCGGACCCGGGATTACGTGCTGCAGGGCGCCAATACCGGTGTGGCAGATGTCGCCTTTGGCAATGGAGGCAGCAATGCCCTGGTGAAGGGCCTGTTCACCAGTTACAGGGATGGATCGGATTCTCTGGGATACCAGCTGGGCTCCTATGCCGGCTGGAACACTGCCAGCAACAGCCTGGGATACGCCCTGGGCCAGGGGATGCTGCGGCCATGCCTGGATGATCCGGACCGGAAGGAGCTTCTGACGGTGCGGTACCTGGACGACTGGGCCTACCAGAGCAAAGTGCGTCAGCAGGTGCGTCAGGAGCTGGTGTGGCCAGGTAAGTGGGCTGACGGTCAAATGACCGATGAACAGACAAAGCAGGCCGAGCAGCTGGTGACGGAAAAGATGCCCCGGACCGCCGGACCTGTGTTGGGAAAAACGGTGGAGCAGTATGCGTATCAGCTGCCCTGGCACCGGACGTTTGAGGTGGAAGTGAAGAAAAAGCCAGAGACGGGTGATCCAGTGTCCAGTGGGTAATGAAAAGAGAAAGCCGGCTGATGCTGGCGGAATGAAACAGCAAGTGCAGAGTGAAAGATCATGAGGGGGAATACAGATGACTTTTTATGATGAAGCGATGAGCATGAAGGACGATATGATCAAGATGCGGCGGGATCTCCATGCCCACCCGGAAACGGCCTGGACGGAATTCCGCACCACGTCCATCATTGCAACCAAACTGCAGGAATGGGGGTACGAAGTGCTCATGGGCAGGGAAATCCTGGACCCGGCATCCCGGATGCTGGTCCCCGATGATGCCACACTGAAGAAATGCGCCCAGCGGGCCATCAAGGAAGGGGCGAACCCGGTACTGGTGGACAAGATGGCTGGCGGCATGACCGGCTGCGTGGGCGTGATGCATTTCAAGAAACCGGGTAAGACAGTGGCTCTGCGGTTTGACATCGATTCCCTGTTCGTCACGGAAGATCCCAAACCCTGCCACCGGCCCAGTGCACTGGGGTTCCAGTCCCAGCACGAAGGCCTGATGCACGCCTGCGGCCATGATGGCCATGCCACCATCGGTCTGGCGGTGGCCAAACTGGCAGCCAAGCACCGGGACGAAATGGCCGGCACCCTGAAGATCTGTTTCCAGCCCGGCGAAGAAGGCGTAGTAGGGGCCAAGAGCATGGTGCAGAGCGGCATCGTGGACGATGTGGATTACTTCATCAGCGGCCATATCGGCCTGGGAAATTACCATGACAATTCTCTGGTATGCATGACCCAGGGCTTCCTGGCCACGGACAAACTGGACGCCGTGTTCACCGGCAAGCCCAGCCACGCCGGCGCCGATCCGGAAAAGGGGAAGAACGCCCTTCTGGCAGCAGCCCAGGCGGCTATTTCCCTCCATACCATTGCCCGGCACAGCGGCGGTGCCAGCCGGATCAACGTGGGCATCCTGGAGGCCGGAACCGGCCGGAACGTGGTGCCCGCCAACGGCCTGATCAAGTTCGAAACCCGGGGCGAGACCGCTGAAGTGAACGACTTTATGGCCAGAGAAGCCAAACGGATGGTACGGGCAGCTGCCATGATGTACGATGTGGATGTAAAAATCGAACCCATGGGCAGTGCCACCACCTCTGATTCCTCTCCGGCCATGGGCAGGGAAATTTACGACCTGGTACAGGGCCTGGGTACCTACAGCCATGTGGACCTGCAGCAGAAGGTCAGCGGCAGTGAGGACTGCTGCTACTTCATGAGCCGGGTACAGGAACATGGGGGGCAGGCTGTATACATGCTGTACGGTACGGAAGAAGCTGCCGGCCATCACCAGAGTGACTTCGACTTCAACGAGGACGTGCTGCCCCGCACGGCCGGGACCATCGCCATGCTGGTCAAGCATTTCGGGAATAAGGAATAAAGAAATCAGATGCCAGATGCCAGCTTGTCTGGCGATGGCAGTGAGAGTCGGCTCATTCCTTGACATTTCCCCCTGTCCGTGCTACACTTACACTAACTTCAAATGCAACCTTTTAATCTAGTCCTGTGAGACTAAGAAAGGGACTTTTATCCAGAAGCAGTTTTTAGAAGCCTTCTTGTCTTAGGACGAGAAGGCTTATTTTTATTATTGAACGGGGGCGGCTTGGCCGGGCCCCGACTACCAACCTGGTTTTCCATAGGAGGCAATAACATGACAAAGGCGGCAGTCAGCCTGTCTGGACGGGACATTTTGGATCTTTCTTCCCTGTCCGTAGAAGAATATGATCTGATCATGCGAACGGCAGCAGAGATGAAGAAAGTCATGAAGCGGGATATCAAGAAGCTTCCCTCTCTGCGGGGCAAATCCATTGTGAACCTGTTCTACGAAAACAGTACCCGGACCCGGAGCTCCTTCGAGCTGGCCGGAAAATATCTGGGGGCCGATGTAATCAACCTGAATACGGGGACTTCCAGTGTGAAAAAAGGGGAATGCCTGCGGGACACCATCCTGACCATGCAGAGCATGGCCTGCGATGCCATCGTCATGCGGCATCCGGTGGAAGGCGCTGCCAAATACGCCGCTGACATCGCCGCACCGGTGGTGATCAATGCCGGGGACGGGGCTCACGCCCATCCTACCCAGGGCCTCCTGGACATGTTCACCATCCTGGAACACGGTAAGAAATTCAAGGGGATGAAGATGGCCATCATCGGCGACATCCTGTACAGCCGGGTGGCCCGCAGCAACATCGCTGCCTGGACGAAACTGGGTGCGGATGTGCATGTGGCCGGTCCCATGACCCTGATCCCCCATGACATCCAGGAACTGGGTGTGACGGTGGACAAACGGGTGGAAGACGCCATCGAAGGCGCCGACGTGGTGGATGTACTGCGGATCCAGCTGGAACGGCAGGATATGGGGCTGTTCCCGACTCCTCGTGAATATGCCCGGATCTATGGCGTGAACGAAGAACGGATGAAACTGGCCAAACCGGACTGCCTGGTGATGCATCCGGGTCCTATGAACCGGGGCCTGGAAATTTCCTGGGATACGGGCTACAGCGATCAGGCTGTGATCCGGGAACAGGTGACCAATGGGGTCGCTGTGCGGATGGCCGTATTATTCTTGACGATTATGGGAGGAAAACCAGTTGAAAACGCTAATTAAGAACGGACGAGTGGTAGACCCCAGCCAGAACCTGGACGCCGTGCTGGATATCCTGGTGGAAGACGGCAAGATCGTGGACGAAGCACCGCACATCGATGCAGCCGCCGATGACGTGTTCGACGCCACGGGCCTGGTGGTGGCACCCGGCTTTATTGATCTGCATACCCATCTGCGGGAACCGGGCCTGGAAGCCAAGGAAGACCTGGTGACCGGGACCATGGCAGCTGCCCACGGCGGCATCACCCGGGTGGCCTGCATGCCCAATACAAAACCCATCATCGATACCTCCATCGTGGTCAGCGGCATCCAGAAACGGGCCAAAGAAGAAGGGTATGTGCACGTGGAAGTGATCGGCGCCATCACCAAGGGCGAAAAGGGCAAGGAACTCAGCGAAATGGGCGATATGGCCCAACGGGGTGTCATGGGCTTTTCCGATGATGGCCATTATGTGCAGAGCGCCATGGTGATGAACCTGGCGGCCCAATACGTGTCTGCTTTCGATAAACCCCTGATCTGCCACGATATCGATGAAGAAATGAACCATGAAGGCTATATGCATGAAGGGATTGTTTCCGCTCGCCTGGGTGTGCCCGGTATCCCCTCCATTGCGGAAGATATCTGTGTGGCCCGGGATGCGGCCATTGCCGAATATACCGGCGCTCACATCCATATTGCCCATATCGCCAGCAAAGGGGCGGTGGATATCGTCCGCAGGGCCAAGGCACGGGGTGTGAACATCACCTGTGAAGCCACGGTACACCATCTGACCCTGACCGACGAAGCCTGCCTGGGCTACAGCACGGCAACCCGCGTGTCTCCGCCCCTGCGCAGCAGGGATCATGTGGAAGCCCTGCGGGCCGGCCTGAAGGATGGTACCATCGATGCCATCGTGACAGACCATGCACCCCATGCACCGGAAGAAAAGGATGTGGAATTCCGGTATGCTCCCAACGGTTTCTGTGGTCTGGAAACTTCCGTAGGTGTGATCCTTACGGATCTGTACCACACAGGCGAATTCACCATCAGTGAAATTGTTGATAAAATGAGCACCAGTCCGGCAAAGATCATGAACCTGCCGGCTGGCAGCCTGAAAGCAGGCAGCAATGCGGATGTGACCATCCTGGACCTGGATAAGGAATGGACGGTGGACTCCAGCAAGTTCTATACCCGGGGGAAAGTGACCCCCTTTAACGGCAAGCACTGCAAGGGTATGGCAGTGGCGACCATGGTCGATGGCCAGTTTGTGATGAAAGACGGTGTAGTATGCAAAAAGTAAAAGGTAAATTGGTATTGAAAGACGGAAGCGTCTATAAAGGGACCCTGTACAGCACCCATAAAGCCGTAGGCGAAGTGGTGTTCACTACAGGCATGACAGGTTATCAGGAAACCCTGACAGATCCTTCCTTCTGCGGGCAGATCGTCATTTTCACCTATCCTCTGATCGGTAACTACGGCTGCAATGATATTTTCAAACAGAGTGACCGCTGCTGCTACAAAGGGCTGATTGTCAGCGAGCTGTGCGACGAACCTTCCAGCTGGCGGGATGAGGGGACTGTGATGCAGTTCCTGGAGAAAAACGACATCCCCGTCCTTACCGGAGTGGATACCCGGGCCATCACCCGTCGGATCCGGTCCTACGGCACCCTGCAGGGCGTGCTGGTACCGGACGATACGCCTGATGACGAAGTGCAGAAACTTCTGGCTGCTCCCATTGAGCATGACCAGGTGCTGCAGGTGACCACCAAGGAAGTCTACACCATGGGGCCGGATGACGCCAAATATTCCGTGGCCGTGCTGGACTACGGCGTGAAGCGCCACATCCTGGAATGCCTGGTGGAAAAGGGCTGCAAGCTCACCGTGTTCCCGGCTGAAACTCCGGCAGAAGACGTGCTGGCCATCGATCCGGACGGCATCTTCCTGAGCAATGGCCCCGGCGACCCGGCAGACCTGACCGTGGAAATCGACAATATTAAGAAAATGATCGGCAAGAAACCCATCTTCGGCATCTGCATGGGCCATCAGGTCATGGCACTGGCCAACGGCGCCAAGACCAAGAAGATGCTGTTCGGCCACCGGGGCATCAACCAGCCGGTACGGGATCTGGTGGATCACAAGATCTGCATCACTTCCCAGAACCACGGGTTCATGGTGGACGAAGATTCCCTGAAGGACCTGCCCATCGAAGTGATCAACCGTTCCCTGAACGACAACACCATTGAAGGGCTGCGCTACCTGAAGCATCCTACCTTTACCGTGCAGTACCATCCGGAGGCATCCCCGGGCCCCAGCGGCAACGGATACCTGTTTGACCGGTTCATCAAGATGATGGGAGGACACTGATTATGCCAAAGAAGGAAAACGTAAAGAAAGTCATGGTCATCGGTTCCGGCCCGATCATCATCGGTCAGGCTGCGGAATTCGACTATAGCGGTACCCAGGCCTGCCGTGCCCTGAAAGAAGAAGGACTGGAAGTGGTGCTGGTGAACTCCAACCCGGCCACCATCATGACCGATGTGCACATTGCCGACCGGGTGTATGTGGAACCCCTGGATGTGGAATTCCTGGAAGCCATCATTGCCAAGGAACGCCCGGATTCCCTGCTGGCTACCCTGGGCGGCCAGATCGGCCTGAACCTGGCCATTGAACTGGATAAGAAGGGCATCCTGAAGAAATACAATGTACAGCTCCTGGGCACCCAGATCCCCAGCATCATGAAGGCAGAAGACCGGGAACTGTTCAAGGAAACTATGGAGAAACTGCATCAGCCCATTCCCCAGAGCACCATCGTGGAGAGCGTGGATGCAGCCAAGGAATTTGCCAAAAAGGTGGGCTTCCCCCTGATCGTGCGTCCGGCCTATACCCTGGGCGGCACTGGCGGCGGTATCGCTCACAACATGGATCAGCTGGATGACATCACGACCAAAGGCCTGATGTACTCCCTGATCGGCCAGGCTCTGATTGAACGGTCCGTGGCCGGCTGGAAGGAAATCGAATACGAAGTGGTGCGGGATCATGCGGATAACTGCATCACCGTCTGCAACATGGAAAATATCGACCCGGTGGGCGTACACACCGGCGACTCCATCGTAGTGGCACCCTGCCAGACTCTGACCGACCGGGAAGTGCAGATGCTGCGTACCGCTGCCATCGACATCGTGCGGGAACTGGGCGTGGAAGGGGCCTGCAACGTGCAGTATGCCCTGAACCCGGACAGCGAGGAATACATCGTCATCGAAGTGAACCCCCGTGTAAGCCGTTCTTCCGCTCTGGCTTCCAAAGCGACCGGATATCCGATCGCCAAAGTGGCTGCCAAGATTGCTGCCGGCTATACGCTGGATGAAATCGAGAACGCCGTAACGAAGAAGACTTCCGCTTGCTTCGAGCCCACCCTGGACTACTGCGTCATCAAAATTCCCCGCTGGCCTTTCGACAAATTCGTCAACGCCGACCATACCCTGGGTACCCAGATGAAGGCCACTGGCGAAGTGATGGCCATCGAACGGAACATCGAAGCCGGTCTGCTGAAAGCTGTCCGCTGTCTGGAAATCGGTCTGATCCATATGGATCTGCCGGAACTGCATAAGCTGACCGACCAGGAAGTGTTCGACAAAGTCCGCAAGGTGGATGACGAACGGCTCTTTACCATCGCCGAAGCCTTCCGGAGAGGCATGACTGTGGATCAGGCTCATGCCATCACCAAAATCGATGAATTCTTCCTGCGGAAGATCCGCCATATCGTGGAACTGGAAGACTGCCTGAAGAGCGAAGAACTGACGCCGGAACTGATGCGTGAAGTCAAGAAACGCGGCTTTGCTGATGTGACCATCGGGAAACTGGTGGGGAAGACGGGGCTGGAAATCCGTGCCATCCGGAAACAGTGGGGCATCACTCCTGTTTATAAGATGGTGGATACCTGCGCTGCCGAATTTGATGCTGAAACTCCGTATTACTACTCCACCTACGGTGTGGAAGACGAAGTGGAAGACACTGACAAAAAGAAAGTCATGGTGCTGGGCTCCGGACCGATCCGTATCGGTCAGGGCGTGGAATTCGATTACTGCTCCGTACACTCTGTATGGGCTCTGAAAGATCTGGGCTATGAAACCATCATCGTGAACAACAACCCGGAAACCGTATCCACCGACTTCGATACCGCCGACCGGCTGTATTTCGAACCTCTGACCCTGGAAGATGTGCTGAACGTCATCGACCGGGAAAAACCGGAAGGGGTCATCGTCCAGTTCGGCGGTCAGACCGCCATCAACCTGGCAGGTCCGCTGCATGAATGCGGCGTGAAGATCCTGGGCAGCTCCGTAGACAGCATCGACCGGGCAGAAGACCGGGAACGGTTCGATGAACTGCTGACCCAGGTGGGAATCCCCCGTCCGAAAGGCCATACGGTATTCGACATCGAGGGTGCTCTGAAAGCTGCCAACGATGTAGGCTATCCTGTGATGGTGCGTCCTTCCTACGTGCTGGGCGGCCGGGCCATGGAAATCGTCTACAACGATGACGAACTGAAATATTACATGAACAACGCCGTAAAGGCTTCCCATGAACATCCTGTACTGGTGGACCATTATCTGATGGGCACCGAAGTGGAAGTGGATGCCATCTGCGACGGCAAAGATGTGCTGATGCCGGGCATCATGGAACATATCGAACGGGCCGGGGTCCATTCCGGTGACTCCATCGCCGTGTACCCGCCCCGCACTCTCAGCGAATATGTCATCGAACAGATCGTGGATTTCACCAATAAACTGGCCCTGGGCCTGGAAGTCCACGGCATGATCAACATCCAGTACATCGTCCGGGACGAAAAACTGTATGTGATCGAAGTGAACCCCCGGAGCAGCCGTACGGTTCCGTTCCTGAGCAAGGTCACCGGCGTATCCATGGTGGATGTGGCCACCAAATGTGCCATGGGCGTTTCTCTGAAAGAACAGGGCTTCAAGCCGGGCCTGAAACTGTTCCCGGATTATTACGCCGTCAAGGCGCCGGTATTCAGCTTCAACAAGATGACGGATGTAGATATCACCCTGGGGCCGGAAATGAAATCCACCGGCGAAGTGATGTGTATCGATCCGCAGTTCCCGAGAGCGCTGTATAAGGCCTTCATCGCTGCCGGTACCCATATCCCCAAGAGCGGGGCCATCCTGATCACCGTTGCAGACCAGGATAAGGAAGAAGTGGTGCCCATCGCAGAAGGGTTCGAAGATCTGGGCTACGAACTGGTGGCTACTGCCGGTACGGCCAAATTCCTGGAAAGCAAGGGAATCCATGTGGGCCGGGTGGAAAAGGCCAGCGCCGGTACTCCGAACCTGCTGGACGATATCAAGGAAGGCCGCATCTGCATGGTGATCAATACGCTGACCCACGGCAGCGATGCCACGAGAGACGGGTTTAAGATCCGCCGGTCCACGGTGGAACATGCCATTCCCTGCCTGACCAGCCTGGATACGGCCCGTGCCCTGGAACATGCCATCGGAGCCATGCGGCGCCGTCACGTGGTAAGCGTGGTGGCTCTGCAGGACCTGAAATCGGAGTAAGCTATGACTGCTGTATTTGAAAGCGGTACCATTGTGGCCCAGGAAACCCTGAGCCACGATATCCGCCGCATGGAAATCCACCTGCCGAAAGTGGCGAAGACGGCCAGACCGGGCCAGTTCGTCACTGTGCGGGTGAACAAACTCCACGAACCGCTGCTGCGCAGGCCTTTCGGTGTGGCCGGTGTGGATGTGAAAAAGGGGAATTTTTCCCTGATCTACCGGGTGGTGGGGGAGACCACTGCGCTGATGGAAAGCCTGGAACCAGGTGCGGAAATCAGTGTGGTGGGGCCCCTGGGCCACGGCTTTGACCTTACTGCCAAACATGGCCTTCTGGTCGGCGGCGGCGTGGGCCTGGCTCCGCTGCACTTTCTGGCCCAGGCAGATCCCGGCCATAAAATGGAAGTCATTGTGGGCGGACGGACGAAAGTCGAAGTATTCTGGGCAGATCTGTTCAGGGACAAGACCGCCAGGCAGTACGAAACCACGGATGATGGTTCCTATGGGGTCAAGGGTACGGTGAATGCCGTCCTGCCGGACCTGCTGAAAACCGGTGCGTATGACTGCGTCTACGTGTGCGGGCCTTCTCCCATGATGAAGGCTGTGGTAGAAGTGGTGAAGCAATATGGGGTGCCCTGTCAGGTATCCCTTGAAAAATACATGGGCTGCGGCCTGGGCGCCTGCCTGTCCTGTTCCTGCGAAGGCAGGGGCGGCAAGCGGATGAAAATCTGCAAGGACGGCCCGGTATTCTGGAGCCAGGAGGTCGTAGAATGGTAAAACCCTATGAAGATCCGCGTCTGGCGGTGAATTTGGCAGGGGTCGCCATGAAGACTCCGGTGACTACAGCTTCCGGTACTTTCGGATTTGGGCTGGAATTCACCGACTTCCTGGAACTGGACCATATCGGCGCCATTACGGTAAAGGGGACGACCCTGAAGCCACGGTCCGGCAACAGGGGCCAGCGGCTGGTAGAGACCCCGGCAGGGGTGCTGAACTGTGTAGGACTGGAGAATCCCGGAGTGGAATTCTTCCTGAAGGAAACCCTGCCTCATCTGCGCAGGGTCACCAGGACTCCGGTTATCGTGAACATCGATGGGGACAGCGCCGAGGAATATGGCCAGCTGGCTGAAATGCTGGATGTGGACGGTGTGGATGCCATTGAACTGAACATTTCCTGCCCGAACGTGGCCCAGGGCGGCCTGGCCTTCGGGACGGACTGCCATGAAGCCGGCAAGGTGGTGCAGGCGGCCAGGGCCCACACCCATAAAACGGTGATCACCAAACTGTCCCCCAATGTAACGGATATCACTGAGATCGCCCGGGCAGTGGAAGCAGCCGGTACCGATGCCATCAGCCTGATCAACACCCTGGTGGGCATGAAAATCGACATCCGGAAGCGGCGCCCGGTACTGGGCAATGTGGTGGGCGGCCTTTCGGGCCCTGCAGTGCGGCCGGTGGCTGTGCGCATGGTGTATCAGGTGGCCCAGGCCGTGAAAGTGCCTCTGGTGGGGATGGGCGGCATCAGCTGCTGGCAGGATGCCATCGAATTCATCCTGGCCGGAGCCACAGCAGTGGCTGTAGGGACCTGCAACTTCACCCAGCCTGATCTGGCTGAACAGATCAGCTACGGCATCCAGCAGTACCTGGACGATAACGGCATCAAGAGCCTGGACGAACTGCGTGGCCAGGCTCTGCCGAACAGAGCCTGAGGAGGCACCATGGACGTAAGAGACAGACTGATTACAGCACTGGATTATCCCACTTTCAATCAGGCGAAAGCTCTGGTGGAGGAACTGGGAGATGCAGTGACCTTCTATAAGGTGGGGATGGAACTGTTTTACGGCGCAGGCCCGGACATGATCCGCTACCTGAAAGACAAAAACAAGAAAGTGTTCCTGGATTTGAAGCTCCAGGACATTCCCAATACGGTGGCCCACAGCCTGGCTGTACTGACCCGGCTGGGCGCCGACATCATGAACGTGCACGCTGTGGGCGGGTCCAAGATGATGGCCGAAGGGGTGAAGGCTGTGCGGGAAGCAGCAAAAGAACTGGGGAAACCTGCTCCCAGACTGATTGCTGTCACTGTGCTCACCAGCATGGATGAGAATCAGTGGAAACCCCTGAATTATGCCAAACCCATCGGGGAAGAAGTCCTGGATCTGGCAGCTCTGACGAAGGAAAGCGGGCTGGACGGGGTGGTAGCTTCGCCCCGGGAAGCCGCCGGTATCCGGCAGCGCTGCGGAAAAGACTTCCTGATCGTGACGCCGGGGGTGCGCCCGGCCTGGGCGGCTGCCAATGACCAGAGCCGGATTGCTACGCCGGCTGCGGCGATCCAGAACGGATCCACCCATCTGGTGGTGGGTCGGCCCATCACCAAGGCAGAGAACAAACAGGAAGCTGTACGGAAAATCCTGGAAGAAATGGAAGGAGCCTGGAAAGAATGAACGAAAATACCGTTTTGCATATGCTGGAAGAAACCAACGCCGTCATGCACGGCCATTTCCTCTTGACCAGCGGCCTGCATAGTCCGCTGTATGTGGAAAAATTCAATGTTCTGCAGCATCCGCGTTATACGGAAGCCCTGTGCAAAGAAATCGCAGCCCGGTTCATCAATGACAATGTGGAACTGGTGGTAGGGCCTATGACCGGAGGTATCCTGCTGGCCTATGAAGTGGCCAAGAACCTGGGAACCAAATTCTTCTTCACCGAACGGGTGAACGGGAAGATGACCTTCAAACGCGGGTTTGCCATCAAACCGGGCACCAGAGTGCTGGTGGTGGAAGACATCGTGACCACCGGCGGCAGCGTGCGGGAAGTGCTGGACGTGGTGAAGAGCGAAGGCGGCGTACCTGTAGGCGTGGGCTATCTGGTAGACCGGAGCGGCGGCAAAGTGGACTTCGGTGTGCGGATGGAACCGCTGCTGCGCCTGAGCGTGGAAGCGTACAAACCGGAAGAATGCCCGCTGTGCAAACAGGGTGTGGCTCTGACCCAGCGCGGCCGGACCGGGAAATAATAAAAAGCGATAAAAAAATACCGCCCCTCATCGGGACGGTATTTTTTTATCGCTTTATTTCTTTTCTTCTTCTTTGGCATCGCCTTCCACTTCAGCAATGCAGTCGTTGATGTCAGCAATCAGGGCATCCACATCGATACCATGAGCTGCGGCACCCTGGCCGATGGTTTCGAAGTTGGCAGCCATGCAGCCGATGCAGCCCAGACCATATTGCATAAAGATGTTGACGATTTCAGGGTGCATCTGCACCGTACTGATAATGCTGGAATCAGCAGTAACTTTTTCCATCTGAATCCTCCTCGATTACAATTAAGTTTGTATGATTTATTATAGCATAGATTGTCAAGAATAGAAAAGAGAAATGTCTTTCCCCGCAGTCATTGTCTTTACGCTGACATGACTGGTTTTTCAATTGCTTTTTCCCTGAAAACATTCTATAATGGTGAAAAGTGGTGGAAAGTGGTGCATTTTTGGCGAAAGTGGGGTGACGGTCATGCTGATGGGTGAATTCGAACATGCCCTGGACAGCAAGGGCCGTCTGTTTGTTCCTGCCAAAATGCGGGAAAACCTGGGAACGTCCTTTGTTGTGACCAGAGGCGTGGACGGGTGCCTGGATGTATACCCCATGGAAGCCTGGGAAAAGCTGAAGAACAGCTTTGCTGAAAAAATGATGCCCAAACACAAGATGCGGGACGTTTCCCGGTTCATTTTCGGGGGCGCCTGCGAGGTAGAACCTGATAAACAGGGCCGCATCCTGCTGCCGGCCAACCTGCGTACCTACGCCCGGATCAAAGAAACCGCTCTGATCGTAGGTGTGGGAAGCAAGGCTGAAATCTGGGATGCACAGCGGTACGCGGAGTACACCAGGACGGTGGAAGCCGATGTAGCCGATATGATTGAAGAATTGGAATTTGAGTGAGGGGATGACCCTCCTGTCTCATAGAACGGGGAATTTGCATGGAATTTGTCCATAAAAGCGTATTATTGGAAGAAAGTGTCCAGTGGGTGGTCACGGATCCGAAGGGGATTTACGTGGACTGTACCCTGGGCGGTGCCGGCCATTCCCGCCGGATCACCCAGCTGCTGGATCCGGAAGGCATGCTCATCGGAATCGATCAGGATGAGGATGCCATTTGTGCTGCCACAGAACGGCTGAAGGATGCAAAGTGCCAGGTGAAGGTTGTCCACAACAACTTCCGGAATCTGGAAGCCGTCCTCCAGGAACTTGGCATCGATCAGGTGGACGGAATCCTGTTTGACCTGGGAGTTTCCTCCTACCAGCTGGATACTCCGCAGCGGGGTTTCTCCTACATGCACGATGGGCCCCTGGACATGCGTATGGACCAGGAAGCCACCCTCACTGCAGCCGATGTGGTGAACAAATATAAGGAAGATGACCTGGCCAGCCTGATCTACAAGTACGGCGAAGAGCGGTGGAGCAAACGGATCGCCCAGTTCATCGTGGCGGCCCGGAAAGAACATCCTGTCACCACAACAGGGGAGCTGGTCCACATCATCAAGGCAGCCATTCCCAAAGGCGCCCGTCTGGACGGACCCCATCCGGCCAAGCGGACGTTTCAGGCCATCCGCATCGAAGTGAATGACGAACTGAAAATCCTGGATGCTGCCATGGAAACGGCAGTCCATCATCTGAAGAGCGGCGGCCGTATCGGTGTCATTACGTTCCACAGCCTGGAGGACCGGATCATCAAACGGGCATTCAAACGGCTGCAGCGGGGCTGCATCTGCCCGCCGGAGCTGCCGGTGTGCGTGTGCGGACGGAAGCCGGAGCTGAAGAAACTGAAGAAATTCACCCCTTCGGCGGCGGAACTGGAAGAAAATCCCAGAGCCCGCAGCGCAAGATTAAGAGGGGCAATCAAGATTTAAGCAATCATACTGAAGGAGACGCAACATGGTGAACAGAAATACTGGTCGACCGATGGTTTGGCCGTCTCATAGATACTATACAGATGGATCTGCCGCTGTGCAGGAAGAGGAAACTTCGGATCCTTCCCGGGAGCGGCAGCGGAAGGCGGCGCCGAAAAAAGCTGCAGTAAGGAAAAATATTGTGCTGCGACGGGTTGCATTTTTTGCTTGTTTGGTATTATCATTAGTATTCGTGAATGTAGCCCTGAGCGAATTGTATTTTACCCGTTCCCAGGCGCTGGTGAAGCTGAAAGGCGTGGAAGCCCAGCAGCTGGATGAGAACGAAACCTTGAAAATCGACGTGGAGCGGCTGCGGAGTCCTGAACGGATTACCAGCATCGCCACGAAAAAATTGGGAATGCAGACGGCCCGGAGCAACATTTACGTGAGAGAGAACTGATGGAGGCTTCTGCCTCCCGAAAAATGGGGGATGGACATGGAAAGAAAACTGAAGGAAGTGCTTTGCCAGCTGCCCGGAGCGGTGGTCACGGGGAAGGTGAATGATCAAGTCATCCGCGATTTGACCATCGATTCCCGCACCGTTGCCCCTGGCAGCCTTTTTATTTGTCTGAAAGGCGTCAATACGGACGGCCATAAATATATTGGAAAAGCGGTGGAAAAGGGTGCTGCTGCCATTTTGGTGGAAGAAGACGTGCCGCCTGTGGAAGGCACTGTACTGATCAAAGTGCCCAGCACCAATGACGCCATGACCGGCCTGGCACCCTGGTTCTACGAATACCCGGCCCGGAAAATGCGCATGGTAGGCGTAACAGGTACCAACGGCAAGACTACTACTACGAATATCCTGCGGACGCTGCTTACCCGCACCGGCCATAAAGTGGGGCTGATCGGCACCATCAACGTGATGATCGGGGATGAAGTGCGCAGGAGCCACAACACAACACCGGACGTAGTGGATCTGCAGAAAATCCTGTATGAAATGGTGGAGGCCCGCTGTGATACCTGTGTCATGGAAGTGTCTTCCCATGCTCTGGCACTGCGCCGGGTGGCAGGCATCGAATACGATACAGCCGTGCTTACCAACATTACCCAGGATCACCTGGATTTCCACAAGACCATGGAAAATTACCGGGAAGCCAAGGCCCTGCTGTTCACCCATCTTCATGAAGGGGTAAAGCCCAACAAGACGGCTGTTTTCAATGCCGATGATCCCAGTTCGGCAATCATCATGCCCCGTGTGAAGACGAAGATCATGACCTACGGCAAGGGGAAGGACAATGATGTGTACCCGCTGACCTTCCACGTGGCTGCCACCCATATGGAACTGAACCTCCATACCCCCGTGGGCGAAATGGATCTGAAACTGCATATTACGGGGGAATTCAACGTGTACAATGTTATGGGCACGATCTGTGCTGCCATTGCTGAAGGACTGACAAAGGATGAGATCATCAGGGGCCTGGACGATTTCGGCGGTGTTCCCGGCCGGTTCCAGCTGATCCATGCAGGACAGCCCTTTACTGTGGTGGTGGACTATGCCCACACGCCGGACGGACTGGAAAACGTACTGAAGACGGCCCGCCAGATCACCAGCGGGAAACTGTGGGTGATTTTCGGTGCCGGCGGCGACCGGGACCGGAAGAAACGGCCCATCATGGGCAGGATTGCCCTGGATCTGGCCGATAAGCTCATCGTGACCAGTGATAATCCCCGGACGGAAGATCCGGAAGCCATCATCAAAGATATCGAGGAAGGCCTGGCAGAACCGCCTGCGGAGAAGGAAATCCACAAAATCACCGATCGGCGGGAAGCCATCGAATACGCCATGGGCCATGCCCGGCCGGATGATGTGGTGCTGATTGCCGGCAAAGGCCACGAAGACTACCAGATCCTGAAAGATCGCACCATCCATTTCTCCGATGCAGAAGTGGTACAAGATTATTTCCAGAAGGGGAAGACCCATGCTTAAGCTTTCTATGATTTGTAAGGCGCTGTCGGTGGAATCCGCTCTGCCTCAAGATACTGAATTTACCGATGTGATGACGGACTCCCGGACCATTGTGCCCGGCTGTTTGTTCCTGGCCCTGGTGGGTGAAAAATTCGACGGCCATGCCTTTGTGGCCAAAGCCCTGGAAACGGGAGCCCGGGCGGCTGTGGTTTCCAAAGTACCGGAAGGAGTGGACCCGGCCAAATGCCTGGTGGTCCCCGATACCCTGAAGGCCTACCAGCAGATTGCCACGGCCTGGCGGCTGCTTCAGAAAGAGCTGACCGTCATCGCCATCACCGGCAGCAACGGCAAGACGTCCACCAAGGACTGTATTGCTGCCGTACTGGGTGAGAAATACCGGGTGATCAAGACACAGGCCAACTTCAACAACGAAATCGGTCTGCCCAAGACGCTGCTGACCATCCGGCCGGACACGGAAATGGCCGTGGTGGAAATGGGCATGCGGGGTCTGGGACAGATCCGGGCCATGAAACACATTGCCTATCCCGATGCGGCTGTGATCACCAATGTGGGGGATACCCATCTGGAACTGCTGGGCAGTTTGGAGAACATTGCCAAAGCCAAGAGTGAGATCCTGGAAGATTTTACTCCGAAAAACCACGCTTTTTTGAATGGGGATGACCCCCGGGTGTCCGTGATGAAGACCGGCGCTGTGGCGCATTCCTATGGAATCGACAGCGATGCGGACGTGAAGGCCATCGACATCATCGCCGACGGTCTCAGCACTACCTTTACCTATCGCAGCAGGATTACCGGCAATACCCAGGTGGTCAAACTGCCTCTTCTGGGCCGTCACAATGTGATGAACGCCCTGGCTGCCGTAGCTGTGGGCGAAGTGTACGGCGTTTCTGATGAAGCCATTGCTCATGGGCTGGAAAATTTGAAGATGACGGGCATGCGCCAGGAAATCCTGCATTTCGGAGACGTGACCGTGATCAACGATGCTTACAATGCCAGCCCGGCTTCCATGGAAGTGGGAATCAGGACCCTGGTGGATGTGGTCAAGAATCAGGGCCATGGCCGTGCTGTGGCTGTTCTGGCGGATATGCTGGAACTGGGAGCCCATTCCAGGAGCGGCCATTCCCAGGTGGGACGCTGGTGTGCAGAAGACGGGGTGGATGCTCTGATCTGCTACGGGCCGGAAAGCCGTTATACGGCGGAAGAAGCCGAAAAAGCAGGCGTGCCTGTGCAGTACGTAGAAGACAAAGAATCGGCTGCCAGGGCCCTGGAGGCACTGGTACAGCCCGGTGACGTGGTGCTGCTGAAAGGTTCCCATGGCATGGAAGTCTATCAATTGATCGATCTGGTGTTCCGGAAAGAAGGGAAAGCCCAATGAGCGGAATCGGTATCCTGCTGACTTCCTTCGTACTGACAGCCGTCATCGGCCGGTTCCTGCTGCCCCTGCTGCACAAATGGCATTTCGGCCAGAGCATCCGGGAATGCGGTCCCAAGGAACATTTGAAAAAGAACGGCACCCCTACCATGGGGGGCCTGATGATGATCGGGGCGGCCATCATCGCCAGCCTGCTGTGGATCCCTCTGGATTCCCGGATCGTGGTGGCTCTGTGGCTGTTCGTGGGTTACGGTGTCATCGGTTTCATCGATGATGGCCTGAAGATTTTCTTCAAGCGGAACCTGGGGCTTACCTCCAAACAGAAAATGGCCCTGCAGATCCTGGTAGCGGCAGTATACCTGTTGTATCCGGGAGATGTGACTGTGTACAGCACCAATGTCTGGGTACCCTTCTTCAATGTGACCATTCCTATGAGCCATGCGGTATATTCTGTGTTCATCCTGCTGCTGCTGGTGGGAACGACCAACGCGGTGAATCTGACGGACGGACTGGACGGCCTGGCTTCCACGGTGACCCTGCCGGTGATGCTGGCCTTTGCCTGTATTGGATATAAGAGCAATCTGCAGCCGGAAGCCCTGTTTGCCCTGTCCATTGTAGGGTGCTGCCTGGGTTTCCTGATTTATAACCACCATCCGGCCAAATGCTTTATGGGGGACACTGGTTCCCTGGCTCTGGGAGGTGCTGTGGCTGCTGTAGCCATCGGGACCCACACTGAGCTGCTCCTGGTTGTGATCGGGGGTATCTACGTACTGGAAGCCTTGTCTGTGATGCTGCAGGTGGGGTATTTCAAACTCACCCACGGCAAGCGGATCTTCCGCATGGCGCCGCTGCACCATCATTTTGAGCTGGGCGGCCTGAAAGAAGTGGAAGTGGTGAAGCGCTTCGCACTGGCCAGTTGCGTGTTCAGCCTGGCAGGTGTTGGGCTGTATCTGATGAGATAAGAGAGAAAGTGGATAGTGAGTAGTGGATAGTGGATAGTGAATCAAACCAACCACTGTATACTGTACCCATAAGTATGGACACTTTTTAAGAGTAGTACCTACCCACAAAATTGGACAGCCTACAATTTGAATCCTTTAAAATTGACGTGTTCATTTTAGACCCAACCTATTGAACACAATCATGTGTATGTGGTAT
>NZ_JBNMIU010000024.1:0-30677 GCF_050873445.1 Acidaminococcus sp.
TCCCCACTGTCTACTTACCGAGAATTACCGCATTAACCACACTAAGAGTTGACTTTGATGTTACTAATCTAAATTTAGTATTAGTTGACGCCCCTATACTCCAGGTAAGCGGGGGTAGTGGTTCAATTGATGTGTCGCTAGCTACCAGCACATCAAGAGCGGTAACTACATATATCCTTGTTGTGAAGGCTATAGGCAAAGTAAAATCGCCATAATGGCTATTATCAGGGATAGCAAAGTATCCCCACTGTTTAGATATGAGACAGCATAAAGCTGCCCAATTGAAACTCAATGCATTTCCACCCAGATTGATTTCAATGTGGTCTGAGTAACCAATCCCTGAAATAGTTGCAGTCCTGCCGTCCGTATTTGTGGCTTCAGGACAAAGAAGTACTTTTACGTTCATTTTCGTGACAGTTAGTGGCAACTTGATTGATGCCTGGGAGAATCCCGCATTTCTGGATAGCCTTCCCCACTGTATACCGACTAAAAAGGCCGGCTCATAGGCACTCTAACCGATTCATCCGTCGGTAAGATGGTCTGACCGGTCAAGGTAAAACCTTCTTTGCGGTCTGTTTTAACCACCTATCCTGGTATCATCAGTAACGCGAGTGCAGCGGCCGCAAACCTGCCTTGGAGCCATCGGGCAAGACCTGACAGTAACGCAGTAGTAACACGTTACTTGAGGAGTTCGATGCATTTTCTGAGCTGCCTGATGTTTTTGTGGGTATAGACGCGCTCGGTGACATCGCCGCCCGCGTGCCCCAGAATACGTCGCTTGGCCGTCTCGTTGGCCCCAGCGTTGTCAAGCAGGGTTGTGACCGTATGCCGACAATCATGTGTCGTGTGGCCAGCAGCATTGATGAGCTGCATGACTGAGCGCCAGACGATGCAATAACGGCTGTAGTCATAGGGATTCCCATTGGCATTACTCAGAAGAGTAGATCCAGGAGAATCCATCCTGGCAACAATCAATGGGAATATTCGGGGATGGATGGGAATGACCCGGATGCCGGAAGCGGTTTTGCTCTTGGTGATCCGGATGAACCGCTGCCTGATATTGATGTCTGACTTATGCAGATGAAGCAACTCTCCGACTCTCATACCCGTATAGAGAAGTATCAGCACGATGTCAACGTTGGCCGCATCAATGTTTTTCCATAATCGGTTAATCTTCTGCCGGCTAAACGGTTTGTGCGGGTGGACCTGCCGATTCTTTCCGATGGATAAAAGCGGGGCATAATTTTTGCTGGTGAGTTCAATCTTGCTGGCATACTGAGAGAGCAATGAAATAAGTGACCGTACTTTTTTAAGCGAGCTATACGACAGCCCGCTTTTTCGCATATCATCAATGATTCTTTGATAGTCCATGTATTTCAGGCCGGCAAAGGGTTCCTGGTGCAGGGATGATAAATGCTTGAAAGAGTTTTCATAGCTGCACAGTGTTGAACGTGATGGAGCGGTATCTGCCGTATGTGCTGGCAACCACCGATGATATAGTTCTGCCAGTGTTATTTGATGCCCAGGAAGGGAGCGATGGTGATGAGTCTTGTTGTAGTCAGCTTGAAAGATTTCAGCGTCAATCTGGTTGGTAAAGTATTCAACAGGCTTTTGCTTGCCATTTTCCGATATTACAAAGACAAACGGTCTCCGCCGGTTTCCGGACAGCCGTTTGATGCAGCCATATCCATTTGGTTTACGCATAAAAAAACCTCCTTCATGGAGGCCATTTTACTACAGGAGGATCAGTGAATGAACGGTACGAATGTTGATTATTACGTTTCCGGGTTCGATACAGCCGGCAAACGTGTTGGGTCGCTCATCTGTGACTTTGACCCTAACAAAAATGCAGAGAAGTTGGCTGCATTGAAGGAAAAAGCCAAATCCTTGTTTTCGGATGCGGCTGTTGTAGATGTCGTATCCGCAGCAGATTACAACAAATATCTGACTGGTGAATATGTGCGCGGTGTTGATGGTCAGCTTACAGCCTACGTTGCCCCAGAGCCTACGGCAGAAGAAAAAACTGCAGCTGAAAAGGCAAGTCTTGCCGCGGAATACGCATCTAATAAAGCGGATATGTTGAATGCATTGCAAGTTGCACAACTTGCTGGCAACACGAATGCTGTTGCAAATATCCAGCAGGACTATAAAGACATGACGGAAGCTTACAAGGCAGCCGTGGAAGGGGTGACAGCAAAATGAGCTTTTGGAAAAAGAAAAAGTACTGCCCATATTGCGGCAGTACTTTGAACACGGATGGAAGCTGCCCAAATAAAAGTTGTATTAAATATACGGACAGTACCCAGACGGCTGATACGGCAACTGCGAAAGAAGCGTGATGCAATGGGAATGGAAATACTGCAGTACTTATTAGCTGGGGCTTCGCCGCTGCTATCCGGCATTCTGCTTTTTGAGTATCGAAAGCGTGCAAACGCAGATGCGCAAAACCGGGTAGCCCAAGAGCAGAAGCATGAAGCACTAGTGCAAGGTGTCGTGGCGATGCTGCGTGATCGGCTAATTGACACAATGGACCACCATATTGAGGCCGGCTGGGTACCTGTACATAAAGCGGAAGCAATCCACAGAATGTACACGTCATACCATAACCTGGGCGGCAATGACATAGTAACAAAAACATATCAACAATTTATCCTTCTCCCGCATCACCAAGGGGGTGATTAATTGTTTGAAAAAATTAATATCGCAGATTGCATAGTCATTATCGGGCTGATAGCAGCCTTGATCATGGCTATTTTTTATAGCCTAAATGAGCTGGCGATGAGTATCGCCAGTGGTTTGCTTGGCTATATTGGCGGCAGCGTAAAATCTGCTGCCGTAAATAAAAAGGAGAGTGACAAACTATGAAGGTATATATTAATCCGGGACACGACCAGAAGTACGACAGTGGCGCAGTAAACCCCAGCAGCGAGCTGAGAGAATGCGACGTGGCTGCCGGTATCGGCGCAAAAGTAATGAAATATTTGGTAACTGCAGGATGTGATTGCCGACTCCTGCAGTCGGACAATCTCTATTATGACAGCGACTATGATGATCGCACCGTACCCGTATGTGAAGACGCTAATAGCTGGGGTGCAGACGTTTTCGTCAGCATTCATTGCAACGCTTGCAACGGCAGCGCACACGGCACGGAAGTCGAATGCTATGACAGTGATGGCGAGGGTGGTACGCTTGCTCAATGCATTCAAAATCAGATTATCGGTGCATTAGGAACGGTTGATAGAGGTGTCAAAGAAATGCCGGGGCTGATTGTATTAAAGCATACAGAGATGCCGGCGGTACTCGTTGAAACGGCGTTCATCGACAACGACGCAGATGCGGCACTCCTGGAAAACAAAGCCGACGAATTTGCCCGCGCTATTGCGCGCGGGGTAACAGACTATGAATGCAGTTTGTAATAGGAGGAATATATTATGAGTAAATGGACAGAAGTACGTGACGGCGTAGTGGCTGCATTAGACGTAAAAGAAGTAACGGAAGCAGCGAAAAAACAGCTGACAGATAATTTAGTAAATGAAGGCATGCCTGCATTGGAAGATGTAGCCAGCAAGTTTATCACAGAGATTCAGGCGCAGGCAGCAAACGAAACCGGCTGGAATAAAATCCGTGACCAGTTCGTATTACCGCTCCTAATCAACAGTACCATCTGGGCTGTGAAACTTGTATTAAGCAAGAGCACAACAGAAAACAACTAATGAAAAATCCCGCCGAGCCGTTTATTTACTGGTTCGACGGGATTATTTTTTTTTGCAATTAATCAATCTAAAATACTTGACGATACAGCGAAAAAGCTGTATAATAAAATCATAGAGAGGAGGTGAGGAAATGAAATGGAGAAAATAGAAAGAGCCATTCAGCTGATGGCTAATGTAATAACAATCCTGGCCGGGATAATTACAATAGTCAATTTTCTGAATGGCTGAACCAAGTAGGGGCGGGGCAACCGCCTTGCCCCTCTTTCCATTTCATTATATCACATGAGAACGATGATTGCACTGGTGCTTTTAACGGTATTGGCTTATGTGCGGGTATATTTTAACCGTGATAAGCTCTCTATTACAGCTGCTGTGGTGATCAGTCTGGCCTTGCTGGTAACCCTTTGGAGGTGATACTAATGCTGATAGATGAAGTTATGACGGCGGCAGAAGCGGCAAAGAGATGGCATGTCGGCGTATCCACGATACGCCAGGCGTGTACCGGTTACAAAGGCGGGCCACCCAGGTTTTCCAGAGAGGAAACCAGGCAGTCTGGCAGCACATGGCTTGTCACGGTGGCAGGGATGGAACGGCTCTATGGGCCGGCAGGCGGCAAAAAATAATGATAATAGTACAAAATAACAGACAGATTATTAATAAAAAGTGCACCAAAAGTGCACGAAAAATATAATATTCGATGATCCATAGTGGAACAGACAGACTTGGTAAAACCCATAAACCTAGGACCCATGCGGATTTCCGGAATGGTAAAAACACAGCAAAACTTCCCGTAGATACGCCGGGCATGATGTAATTTAAAATTCGGAAACCCGCATAGAGCCTAGCTTTATGCGGGTTTTAACTGCTTGAAATTGGGCCAAAATTGGGCTGAAATTGGGCAAGATTTTCTAAAAAAGATTCCCTCCTGATTCCTTTTGAACAAGAATGGATTTGGGAGGGAACCTTTTTTATTTGACGCCTCCGGTGTTCTACGCTATACTGTAACCATACTATAATACTAGGAAATAGAAATGAGGTTTTTCCATGGCTGACTTGTCTTTGCGTACTTGCACTTTTACTGATTCTGTGATCCGTCGCATGACCCGGATTTCCAACCAATACAATGCTGTGAACTTGAGCCAGGGATTCCCGGACTGGAATCCTCCCAAAGAAATGGAACAACGGCTCAGTGAAGTGGCTTTTTCCGGCCCTCACCAATACGCCGTAACCTGGGGGGCTCCCAATTTCCGCCAGGCTCTGGCCGATAAACAGAAGCATTTTACGGGGCTCGACATCGACCCGGAAACAGAAATCGTCACCACCTGCGGCAGTACGGAAGCTATGATGGTGGCCGTCATGACTGTTACCAATCCGGGGGACAAGGTCATCGTGTTTTCTCCTTTTTATGAAAACTACGGGGCCGATGCTATCCTTTCCGGTGCCGATCCCATTTATGTACCCCTGGTGCCGCCTGTATACCATTTTGATGCAGACGTGCTGGAAGCGGCTTTTAAACAGCATCCCAAAGCCCTGATTCTGTGCAACCCTTCCAATCCCTGCGGCAAAGTCTTTACGCTGGAGGAACTGCAGACCATTGCTGGGTTGGCAGAAAAGTACGATACCTGGGTGATTACCGATGAGGTGTATGAACACATTGTCTACAAACCCTACAAGCACATTTACTTTGCTGCCCTTCCCGGTATGTGGGAACGGACCATCTCCTGCAGTTCCCTGTCCAAGACCTATTCCATTACAGGCTGGCGGCTGGGCTACATCATTGCTCCACCCAAAGTCATCGATGAGGCCCGGAAGATCCATGACTATCTGACTGTGGGAGCCGCTTCGCCCCTGCAGGAAGCCGCCGTCACCGGGCTGCGGTTCGGGGATGACTACTATGCCTGGCTGCAGGACATCTATACCCAGCGCCGGGAACTGATGCTGGACGGCCTGCGAAAAATCGGCCTGCGCCATACGGAACCGCAGGGGGCTTATTACATCATGGTGGACATTGCCGACTTCGGCTTTGACAGCGACGAGGAATTCTGTTGTCAGTTGGCTGAAAAAGTGGGGGTGGGGGCTGTGCCCGGTTCCGCCTTTTTCCACGAAAGTATCAACAAATACATGCGGCTCCATTTCGCCAAGAATAAAAAGACCCTGGAAGAAGCTCTGGAGCGCCTGAGCAAGATTTACCAGAAAATGCCTGTGAAACACTGAACATATTTTATTCATCAAAAATAACCCGCCCCAAAATAAGGACGGGTTATTTCTTTCGCTGAGGAGTAGTGACAAGAATTAATGATTTGAAATTTGTTCCTCATATGCTTTTCTACACGCATCCACGAATGCCTGGGGATCGCGTACGTAATCAAAGGAATATTCCTTTTCCTGGTAAATGATGCTGACAGTGCCATAGCCTGCTTTCTTGCCTAGGAATCCCTGGGTGACAATGGCTTTGGCAGCCAGATCCAGGGAGAACATAAACTGTTTCTTTTTGAAGAGCCCTTTGAGGATTACCAGTCGTTTGTTGGTGAGTACCATGCCCTGGGATTTATACTTCAGGTACCGCACGGCAATCCAGATGACGCCGGCAGGCACATACAGGATGGCCAAAATCAGCGGCCAGAAAAAGTACATCAGGGACTGTTTGGCCTGGAGCAGTGGCTTTTCGGGTACTTCGGCCGGCTGATCCACCACTTCCGGCTCCACAGCTGATTCTTTTTCCAATTCTTCTTTTTCTGGAACGACTACTTCTGTGTCTTCGGTTTCCGGATTCTGTTCAGGCTGTTTTTGTTCAGGATTGGGTTCCACGGTACAACAACTCCTTTGGGTAAGAGATAAATGATTTCCATACGATTATAGCATATTCCGGGCCGCTGCGGCAGGGGAGAAAACTTGCCAAGGGCGGGGGGTGCGTACTATACTAAAGGTTGTCCTTATGGAATCAAATGGGAGGCGTTCGCCTTGTGGAATTTTGGTAAGAAAATGACGGCCCTGGTACTGGGCGGCCTGCTGGTCTGTACCCTGGGAGCCGGGACAGCTGCGGCGGCTGATTTCACGGGCCTGCAGCCGGAGGCATCGTCCCTGGTCTGCGACGGAGATCCGGGCAGCGATGATGCCTTTGCTCTGTTCCTGCTGAAGCAGAATGGACAGGTGCCCGACCTGGTCCTGGCCACTTTCGGCAATGCACCGGAAAAGCAGACCTATGCCAATACGGTGCTGATTACCCGGGCATTGGACATGAAAGTACCGGTATTGAACGGCGCGGACCGTCCGTACAAGGGAAAGAAACTGAAAAACTGGAAGGGAGGAGCCAATGGGGATGACGGGCTGTACGGCATCTCAGAAGACTGGCGGAAAAAACTGGGCCTTTCCAGAGACCAGCAGCAAAGCAGCGGAGACCTGGAGGCGGCAAAGAAACGTCTGAAACAGCTGCATCACATTACCTATATTGCTACCGGGCCTCTGAGTACCCTGGCCAATCTGCTGCAGGATCCGGACATCAGGAGCCGGATCGACAAGGTATATATCATGGGGGGAAATCTGTGGGAGGAACTGGGAAATCAGAATGCTGAATTGAATTTTTCCCGGGATCCCAAAGCGGTGGAACAGGTCCTGAAGAGCGGCCTGGATATTACCCTATTTCCGTTGGATTTGACCAGCAACCAGATTGTGGATGAATCGGAAATCCAGAAGCTGGTCGGGTATGGGAACTACCCGGAATTCATCCAGCTGCTGCGGGGCAATCAGGCTGCCCACGCCCAGCGGGGGATGGAGAATGCGGCGGTGATCCACGATATCTTTCCGGTGCTGTATCTGCTGGATCCGGGCAAATTCACAGAAGAAGACAAGAAACTGACGGTGGATCCTGCTACCGGGAACTTGACGGAAGCACCGAATGGAACCATAGTCCATACGGTGCTGGGTGTGAACCCCAGGACCCAATGGAGAGCTCTGGAGAGAGCCTTCCAGAAACAGTAACCTTGTAGTCCGTAGGGGCTTGCCAGGATTTTTGCCATAGGCAAAATATCACCCGGTAAGTCCGCATAAGTTATAAAAGGAGAGTTGCATGATGAAAAGCACACTGCGTCGTACCTGGGCTGAAATCGATCTGGATGCCCTGGCCTACAATTATCACAAAATTCGGGAGCACATCGGCCCCAAGGTAAAATTCCTGGGAGTGGTCAAGGCTGATGCCTACGGTCACGGAGCCGTGCAGGTGGGTACAGAACTACAGAAGCTGGGTGCCAACTACCTGGCTGTCAGCAGTATTGACGAAGCCATGGAACTGCGGTTTAACGGTATCACCATGCCCATCCTGATCCTGGGCCATACTCCCCGGGAACAGGTGGACCGGCTGATCTGCTTCAACATTACCCAGGCCGTGACCTGTGAAGCCAAGGCTCTGGAATACAGCGAGGAAGCGGTGAAATATGGCGGTACCCTGAAAATCCATGTCAAGGTGGATACGGGCATGAGCCGGCTGGGTTACATCTGCGAAGGGGATTACTTCGAACATGGGGTGGAGGGCATCATCCATGCCTGCAGCCTGCCCGGTCTGGAACCGGAAGGCATCTTTACCCACTTTGCTGTGGCCGACGAACCCGGTGAAGAAGCCCTGGCCTATACAAAACATCAGTTCCAGCTGTTCAGGAAAGTATGCGATGAAGTGGAAAAACGCACCGGCAGGAAATTCAAGCTGCGCCACTGTGCCAATACCGGGGCCACCACCCTGTTCCCGGAAACGTATCTGGATATGGTGCGGCCGGGCCTGCTGCTGTACGGATATGGGGAATTTGCCCGGAAACTGGGACTAAAACCAGTGATGTCCGTGAAGACCACCATCAGTACCATCAAGATCTATCCCGAAGGCACCAAAATCAGCTATGGGGGTATCTATACCTGTGACAAGACCACCCGTATGGGGGTGGCGCCCATCGGGTACGCTGACGGGTTCATGCGCTGCTTGTCCAACCGCTGCAGCTTTGTGACGGAGCAGGGTCTGGCGCCTCAGCGGGGCCGGATATGCATGGATATGTGCATGATTGATCTGACGGATAAGCCAAAGGTGGACGTGGGCAGTGAAATGGAATTGTTCGGTACGAAGCAGTCATTGGATGACTTGGCTGAAATGGCTGGGACCATTCCTTACGAAATCACCTGTAACATCAGCAAACGGGTACCCAGGGTGTATATAGAAGACGGCAGAGTCATCGGCAGGGAACTGCTGTTGAGAATGTAAAAAAAGACAGGAGCTGTGAAGAATCATTCACAACTCCTGCTTTTTTTGCCGGCGAAACCAGCATCTTCTTTATAACAAAGGAACGATGACTCCCGTCCACAGGGCCGACAATGGCATGACGATGGCCATGGATGGAATCATGTCGGCAATGGGGAAGTCCTTCAGCTGCAGCATGCGGAATCCGGTGGCTACCAGCAGTACCCCGCCGCAGGCTTTGAAATCCCCAATCATCTCCGGGGTGCAGAACGGCAGGATGGCATGGGCCAGGAAGAACAGGGCCAGGAAGATCACCAGCTGGGGCACAGCGATGAAGCTGACGATGATCCCCAGTTCACAGGCAAACAGGGTGGCGGTGGGCAGATCCATGATAGATTTGGCGATGAGGATACTGTGATCTCCTGCCATGCCCGATACCATGCTGCCGTAGATCCCCGTGCCGCTGGCACAGAACAGGACGATGATGGTGATCAGTTTGCTTTCATATTCATCCCGGGAAATTTCCGTATCTCCGCCAGAAACGGGCAGCACTTTGCTGATTAGTTTTTCCAGGTCCCGGGAGCTGGCTATGATCCGGTCGCCCAGGCGGATCCAGAGGCCAATGATGGTGCCGGCGATGACAGCAAAGGTCACAGCCGGCAGGTTCTTCAGAAAGCCGATGGACATGATGCCCATCAAAAAAGCACAGGCTCCGAATACGGTGGTGAGTTTTTCCTTAAAATCCTCCGAAAGGCGGGGACCCAGCAGGTTTCCGATGATACCGCCGATGATTACGGCAGCTACGTTACAGATAACCCCGATCGGCATAGGATCAATTCCCGCCTTTCAGGGCTTTTTCCACACCCTGGGCCAGCTGGTCAGCGCAGGAGGTGGCCTTGCTGCCGCATTTGTTGCCCTTCAGCAATTCTACCGCATGTCTGGCATCAGCGCCTTCCAGCAGCTTACTGATGGCGCTCAGATTGCCGGGGCAGCCACCATAGAAATGGATGTTGTGCAGTTTGCCGTCTTCCAGGCTGAAGTCAATCTGCTTGGCACAGGTATCGTTGGTCTTGATGCTGAAATTTTTCATAATAATTATACTCCCCTCATATCGTACTGACTGATTCAAAAAAAGCCTGAACCACATCTGGGTCGAACTTGGTCCCTGCCATGTCCTTTATGACCTGAGGACTTTTGCTGCCGGCAATGACCCATTGCCTGGTACATGGGTTACACTTCCGGTCGTAAAAATTGCACACAGCAATGATCCGGCTGCCGATAGGGATGTTTACACCTTTCAGCCGCCGGGGGTACCCGCTGCCATCCCAATTCTCATGGTGGTGCAGGACAATCTTTCGGATATGTCCGAAGGCCGGGATATTCTCCAGCATGCTGGCCCCGGCCATACAATGCCGGCGGTATGCTGCCTGTTCCCGGGTATTGAAATACGGGTACTTGGACAGGATGGTGTTGGAAATGGCCAGCTGTCCGATGTCATGGAGCAGGGCGGCCATCTTGATGCAGTTTACTTCATTGCGAGGCAGACCCATCTTTGCTGCTGCAGCCACCGCGTAATTGGCCACCTGCTGGCTGTGCAGGAACAGGTCATGGTTCTTCAGTTCCATCAGCCGCAGAAACAGTGAAACGACTTCTTTGGCATCTGTATCCGTGGGAAAATCCAGGAATTGGGGTATGGTGATCATGGGACCGCGACCTTTGCTTGTGATTTCAGACTTGCAAAATAAAGTATACTATAAAACAGGCAGTTTGTGAATTTCCCGTTGCCAAACTTTGCGGGGCCTTTTATAATAGGTAGGAAACAACTCAGGTCTGTGGTTGCAAGTCGATGCCAGTTGCAGGCAAAACGATCCACGTAAGCAGGCAAAAACCTGTGAGCACGGTGCAGCTTAGAAGTAAGTCCTGCCGCGAAAAGCGAGAGAGGCAGTAGTGGGGAGCATGAGGCTTAAGAGCGAACCCTCCAGCAGGCGAGTGTGGGGGCGAAAACCAGGTCAGCTGAGTTGTTTTTTTTGCGCCCAAAATCGGAAATAAGAATACAGGATACTTGACGGGAATATATTGCATAAAAATGCACAAGAATGTATAATGACACTATTCCTTATAAAAAGTAACATTCTACGGAAGATTTGGGGGGATTACAATGAAAAAAGTAATGGTCTTACTCTGTGCACTGATGATGCTGATCGGAGCGGCAGGCTGCGGCAGTACTTCTACCAACAGTACCGGCAAAACAACGGACAAGAAAGAATTGGTAGTAGGGACGGAGCCTTCGTTCGCACCCTTTGAATTTCCGGACAAACAGAGCGGTGAACTCACTGGATTCGATATAGAACTGATCCGGGCTCTGGGGAAGCGTGCCGGGTATGAGAAAGTCACCATCAAGGGTATGGGCTTCGATGCCCTGATCCCTGCTTTGGATACCGGAAATATTGACGTGGCCATTGCCGGGATGAGCATTACCGATGCCCGGAAGCAGAAAGTGAACTTCACTGATCCATATTATGAAAGCGGGCTCATGACCATCGTCCGCAAGGACAACGACAGCATCAAGGGCCTGGACGACCTGAAGGGCAAGACCATTGCCGTGCAGCTGGGTACTACCGGAGCGGAAGCTGCCGGCAAGATCCAGGGGGCTACCGTGAAGACTTTCGACACCAGCGATACCGCCTGCCTGGAACTGAAAAATGGCGGGGCTGATGCGGTCATCAGTGATCTGCCGGTACTGCAGTATTTCCTGAAACAGGGCGGCAATGCCTATGCCAAACCTGTGGGTGAACCAAAGAAGGGTGATTTGTATGGCATCGCTACTGCCAGGAAGAACAAGGGCCTGTGCGACAAGCTGAACAAGGCTTTGCAGGATATGAAAAAGGACGGGGAATACCAGAAGCTGTACGACAAGTGGTTTCAATAAATTGTCCGGAGAGGGAGAGTTTCTGAAAACGAGCCGCAGGAGGGAATTTGCCTGCGGCTCGTTTTTATGGGGAAGCGGCTGAGAAATCTTTTCAAATCATCATTGCATAAAAATAAATAAAGATGTATAATAACAACATCAAGCAAAGAAAAAACCCATTCAAGGGCCAATGAGGAGGAATATTTATGAAAAAGATGAAGATGTTCGCTGGAATCCTGGCCGGCCTGATGATGTGCATGGCTGCGGCAGGCTGCGGCGGCAGTTCCAGTACCAGTGACAAAAAGACGGCTGACAACAAGAAAGAACTGATTGTAGGGACCAATCCCTCCTTTGCCCCCTTTGAATTCACTGATAAGAAAGACGGCAAGGTGCAGGGCTTCGACATCGATCTGATCAATGCCCTGGCTAAGAAAGCCGGTTACGAAAAGGTTACAATCAAGAGCATCGCCTTCGATGGTCTGATTCCCTCCCTGGAATCCGGGAACATCGACGTTTCCATTACCGGGATGAGCATTACCGATGCCCGGAAACAGAAAGTGAACTTCACTGATCCTTACTATGAATCCGGTCTGATGGCTGTGGTCAAGAAAGACAATGAAAGCATTAAGAGCCTGGATGATCTGAAGGGTAAGACCATTGCTGTACAGATCGGTACCACTGGTGCCAAATACGCTGAAACCATTGAAGGAGCCAAAGTGAAGACATTCGATACCTCTGACCTGGCCTGCCTGGAAATGAAGAACGGCGGCGCCGATGCGGTCATCAGTGATCTGCCGGTACTGCAGTATTTCCTGAAACAGGGCGGCAATGCCTATGCCAAGAGCGTGGGTACTCCCAAGAAGGGTGACTTCTACGGCATCGCAACCGCCAAGAAGAACAAGGAGTTGTGCGACAAGCTGAACAAGGCACTGGCCGAACTGAAAAAAGACGGCGAATATCAGAAAATTTACGACAAATGGTTCAAGGCTGAATAAAAAATGATTTTTCGAAAAAAGGATGGTCCCGTGAGGCCGTCCTTTTCTTTTTTTTTTTACTTCGTGCATAAGTGAAAAAACAGTTGTATCAATATACGTGAAGCTGTATAATAATTACAATATGAAGATGGAGGGAAGCCCAATGAAAAAATTACATGTGGTAGCAGGTTTACTGGCAGTTTTGATGATGGCAATCGCAGCCGGCTGTGGTGGCGGCAGCCAGCAGGCAGCCAAGGAACAGAAAGTACTGAGAGTGGGTACGGAGCCCACGTTCGCTCCTTTTGAATTCCAGGAAAAGGATTCCAAGGAATTTGCCGGTTTCGACATGGATCTGGCCCGGGCTCTGGGAAAGAAGATGGGCAGGAAGGTTGAAATCCAGAACATGGGCTTCGATGCCCTGGTCCCGGCCCTGAACTCCGGCAATATCGATATGGTGGCTGCCGGCATGAGCATCACTGACGAACGGAAGAAAGCCGTGGCCTTCTCCGACCCGTACTACACTTCCGGTCTGATCATCGTGGTGACCAAAGACAACAATGACATCAAGACCCTGAAAGATCTGGAAGGCAAGAAAATTGCCGTACAGATCGGGACGACCGGTGCTGCCAAGGCAGGTACGGTCCCCGGTGCCAAAGTGACCAGCTTCAACACCAACGCTGAAGTGTTCCTGGAACTGGAAAACAAGGGCGTGGATGCCGTAATCATCGACAAACCTGTGGCTGCTTACTATATGACCAAGGAAGGCAAGGAAAAGGACAAGATGGTGGGTGAAACCATGGATGCTGAATCCTACGGCTTTGCATTCAAGAAAGACAGCAAACTGGCTGCTGAAGTGAACAAGGCTCTGGGTGAACTGAAACAAGATGGTGAATATGACAAAATCTACACCAAATGGTTTGGCAAGGCTCCTGCAGCCAAATAATTAACCAGTAAAAAAGGAAGAGAATGCATGAATTTTGAGATTATCAAAGATTCCCTGCCTCTGCTGATTGCCGGGGCAGGCGTCACTGTTGAGATTACTGCGGTTAGCGTCGGCCTGGGCCTGGCCATTGGTATCGTCGTGGCCCTGATCCGCCTGTGTGGGATCAAGTCTTTACGCGTTTTGGGCAATATCTATGTAGATTTCCTGCGGGGCACACCTCTGCTGGTCCAGATCTTCCTGGTCTATTTTGCCCTGCCTGCACTGATCCACCATCGGGTGGATGCCTATGTGGCTGCTATTTCTGCCTGCTCCATCAACTCCGGTGCGTACGTAGCGGAAATCTTCCGGGGCGGCATCGAATCCATCGACAAAGGTCAGATGGAAGCCGGCCGGAGCCTGGGGATGAGCTGGTGGCAGACTATGAAGCACGTTATCCTGCCCCAAGCCTTCAAACGGATCATTCCGCCTCTGGGCAACGAATTCATCGCCATGCTGAAGGATTCCTCCCTGGTATCCGTTATCGGCTTCGAAGAGCTGACCCGTCGGGGCCAGCTGATCATTGCCCGGACTTATGCCTCTTTTGAAATCTGGCTGAGCGTCGCTTTTATCTACCTGATCATGACGTTTGCCGTGGCCCGGTTCGTAGGCGCTCTGGAAAGAAGGTATAAGAAAGATGAACAATGAGATGATTAAAGTGGAGGGCCTGCATAAAAGTTACGGTGCGAACGAGGTCCTCAAGGGAATCGATGTGACTATCGCAGAACAGGAAGTGGTGGTCGTTATCGGTCCCAGCGGCAGCGGCAAGAGTACGTTCCTGCGCTGTCTGAACTACCTGGAAGTGCCCACTTCCGGCACCATTACCTTCGACGGTATCCCTCTGGACGGGAAGGCCAACATCAACGAAGTGCGGAAGGAAGTGGGGATGGTGTTCCAGAGGTTCAACCTGTTCCCCCATATGACCGTGATGGATAACCTGACCCTGGCGCCTGCCATCGTGCGGCATGAGAGCAGGGAAGAAGCCGTGGAGAATGCCAAGAAATATCTGGCCAAGGTGGGACTGCTGAGCAAGGCCGATGCCTATCCGGCCAGTCTGTCCGGCGGCCAGCAGCAGCGGGTGGCCATCGCCCGTGCCCTGTGCATGAAGCCAAAGGCCATGTTGTTCGATGAACCTACGTCTGCACTGGATCCGGAAATGATCAACGAAGTGCTGGACGTCATGAAGAGCCTGGCCCGGGAAGGGATGACCATGGTAGTGGTGACCCACGAAATGGGCTTTGCCCGGGAAGTAGGCAACCGCATTTTGTTCCTTGACGAGGGCAAAATCCTGGAACAGGGTGATCCGAAAGAGTTCTTCGACCATCCGAAGAACGAACGGGCCCGGAGCTTCCTGAGTAAGATCCTGTAGGCAGATCTCAAAAATTTGTTACATTTTTTTAGAATCTTTTGCAGGGATTTCCGCTTTGTTGTAGAATATATATAGTAAGAACGGTGGGAAATGTTCCACCGGTGAGGAGGTAGTTATTATGGCAGTAAAAGTTCGTGGTAAAAACATCGAGGTCACCCAGGCTTTAAAAGACTACGTGGAAAAACGTGTCCAGACCATCACCAAACAATTCAAGACGGTGGGCGAGATCACTGCCGTGATGCGTGTGGAAAAAGGCAAACATACGGTAGAAATCACGGTACCGGCCAGCGGCATCGTCCTGCGGGCGCAGGAAACTTCCGATAATATGTATGCATCCATTGATGAATGCGTAGAAAAAATCGAACGGCAGATTCATAAATACAAGACTCGCCTGATGAAACGGAAATACAGCAACTTCAAGGATGCGGAACCGGCTCCTCTGCCTGATAATGAAGAACTGCCGGAAGAAACGGGCGAATTCACGGTAGCTCGTGTGAAGAACTATGCCATGCGCCCCATGGGTGTACAGGAAGCCATTATGCAGATGAACATGCTGAACCATGACTTCTTCGTATTCTTCAACGCTGAAACGGAAAAGATTGCCATTGTATATCGCAGAAAGAACGGCGATTATGGCCTGATCAATCCGGAACTGGTGTAAAATTTCCAGTTACGCAAGCTTTACCGGAATTTCATCAAGTTTTTACAAAGAGTCGAGGCTTTTTGCCCCGACTCTTTTTGACTTTCATATAGCCATTTGCTACAATTATAAAATGGATTCATAGAGTGTATTTTTTGCGATATGCGCATCAGATATTGAGGAGTGATAAAATTTGCTGGAACACCTGATGAAACTGGTCTTTGGGGACCCGAACAAGAAAGAACTGAAGGTCTGCCAGGGCTATGTGGATAAAATCAATGCTCTGGAACCGGAAATTTCCGCCCTGAGCGATGCCCGTCTGCGGGCCAAGACGGATGAATTCAAGCTGCGGCTGAGCAAAGGGGAGACCCTGGATGACATCCTGCCGGAAGCTTTCGCTGTGGTACGGGAAGCTTCCCGCCGGGTCCTGGGCCTGCGCCATTTCGATGTACAGCTTATCGGCGGCTGCATCCTGCACAGGGGTAAGATTGCCGAAATGCGTACTGGTGAAGGGAAAACCCTGGTAGCTACTCTGCCGGCCTACCTGAACGCCCTGGAAGGCAAAGGGGTGCATGTGGTCACCGTCAACGACTACCTGGCACGCCGGGACAGCGAGGACATGGGCCGGGTATATCGGTTCCTGGGCCTGACAGTGGGACTGATCGTCCACGACATGGACTTCCCCGCCCGAAAGGCCGCCTATGCTGCCGATATCACCTACGGTACCAACAACGAATTCGGATTTGACTATCTGCGTGATAACATGGTGGTTTCTTTGGACGAAATGGTCCAGCGGCCTCTGCATTACGCCATCGTAGACGAAGTGGACTCCATCCTGATCGATGAAGCCCGTACGCCTCTAATCATTTCCGGACCTGGGGAAAAATCCACGGACCTGTACAACATCATGGCCGATGTGGTGAAGAACTTCAAAGAAAAAGAAGACTACACGGTGGATGAGAAGCTGAAGACCGTAGCTCCCACGGAACAGGGTATCGCCAAGGCTGAAAAGCTGCTGGGCGTAAAGAATATGTATGATCCCCAGAATGGCACTGATCTGAGCCATCAGCTGATGGAAGCCCTGAAGGCCAAGGCCCTGATGATCCGTGACCGGGATTACGTGGTGAAAGATGGCGAAGTCATCATCGTGGATGAATTCACCGGCCGTCTGATGTATGGCCGCCGCTATTCCGAAGGCCTGCACCAGGCCATCGAAGCCAAGGAACATGTGAAGGTGGAACGGGAAAGCCAGACACTGGCTACCATCACCTTCCAGAACTACTTCCGGATGTATGACAAGCTGGCCGGCATGACTGGTACGGCCAAGACGGAAGAACAGGAATTTCAGAAGATCTACGGCCTGGATGTAGTGGTCGTACCTACGAACAAGCCCAATATCCGTATCGATTATCCGGATGTAATCTACAAGACGAAACGGGCCAAGTACAGGGCAGTGGTCAAAGCCATCGAAGAGCTGCACGCCGTGGGACGCCCTGTGCTGGTGGGGACGACTTCCATTGCCCAGAGCGAAGAGCTGTCTGCCATGCTGAAGAAGAAGGGCATCCCTCACAATGTGCTGAATGCCAAGTATCATGAAAAAGAAGCTGAGATCGTGGCTGACGCCGGCCAGATGGGCGCCGTGACCATTGCTACCAACATGGCAGGCCGTGGTACGGATATTACCCTGGGCGAAGGTGTAGCCGAACTGGGCGGGCTGCACATCATCGGTACCGAACGGCACGAATCCCGCCGGATCGACAATCAGCTGCGTGGGCGCTGCGCCCGTCAGGGCGATCCCGGTTCTACCCGGTTCTATCTGTCTCTGGAAGACGACCTGATGCGGCTGTTCGGATCCGACAACATCTCCGGCATCATGGACAAACTGGGTATGGACGAGGACGAACCCATCGAACACAAGCTGGTGACCCGCTCCATCGAGAATGCCCAGAAGAAAGTGGAAAGCCGGAACTTCGACATCCGGAAACACGTGCTGGAATACGATGATGTGATGAACGAACAGCGTGAAGTCATCTACGATCAGCGGCGGAAGATTTTGGAAAAAGCTGATTTGAAGGAAACGGTGCTGAGCATGGCCGATCATATTGTGGACCGGACCATGGATATGTATGCGCCCAAGGAATCTTACAGCGAAGACTGGGATATTCCGGCCCTGATCAAATATGCGGAAGAATTCTATGTGCCTGCCGGCAGGCTGAAAGCTGATGAACTGGCTAACATGAGCCGGGAGGAACTGGAAGAATACCTGCATAAGGCGGCTCATGATTATTACAACGAACGGGAAGCTGCCATCAGCGCACCCATCATGCGGGAACTGGAAAATCTGGTGATGCTGAAAGTGGTGGATACCCACTGGATGGAACACCTGGATGCCATGGATGCCCTGCGGGAAGGAATCGGGCTGCGGGCCTACGGCCAGCGGGACCCCTTGGTGGAATACAAATTCGAAGCCTATGATATGTTCGAAGCCATGAAGGAAGCCATTGTGGATGATGTGGTCCGGTACATGTACCGGGTGAACGTGGTAACCCAGCCTACGGTAGAAGATCATCTGTCCCAGGCTTCTGTGAACAATCCCAATGTGGACGGTGCCGCTGAACAGGCCAAGAGCCCGGCTGAAAGCCATCCGCAAGCAACGAAAAACTGACGACGCATCAAACGGAGCTGGGGAAACCCGGCTTCGTTTTTCCCATGTTAAAAAAGAAAGGGCTGGAAAACCTTGTTACTGGAAGAACTGAAACCGGAAATCACTCAATTGAAAGAGAAACTGGACGAACTGAAGGGGGGACTGAAGATTCCCCAAAAGACGGAACGGATCGCTGATCTGGAGCACCAGATGGCTGCCCCGGGGTTCTGGGACGATCCGGATAAGGCACAGACCGTGGCCCAGGAAGCCAACAACCTGAAAAGTGAAGTGGAAACGTTCCACGGCCTGGTCCAGAAACTGGATGATGTGGAAACTCTGTGGGAAATGGCCATGGAAGAAAAGGACGAAAGTCTCCAGAGCGAAATCGAAGGGGAAGTGGAAGGGGCCAAGAAGACCCTGGCCGATCTGGAACTGGGCATGCTGCTCAGTGACAAGTACGATGCCAACAATGCCATCCTGACCCTGCACGCCGGGGCAGGCGGCACCGAAGCCCAGGACTGGACCCAGATGCTGCTGCGAATGTATACCCGGTATGCTGAACGGAAAGGGTTCACCGTAGATCTGATGGACCTGCTGCCCGGGGAAGAAGCCGGCGTGAAAAGTGCTACCCTGACCATCTCCGGCCACAACGCCTACGGATTTTTGAAGAGCGAAAAGGGTGTGCACCGGCTGGTGCGGATTTCTCCCTTTGATTCCAACGCCCGCCGCCACACCTCCTTTGCTGCTGTGGATGTAATGCCTGAACTGGATGAAACCGTGGAAGTGGACCTGAACATGGACGATGTACGGGTGGATTACTACCGGGCCAGCGGTGCCGGCGGTCAGCACGTCAACAAAACCTCTTCCGCCGTGCGGATGACCCACAACCCCACGGGTATCGTGGTGCAGTGCCAGAACGAACGGAGCCAGCTGCAGAACAAGGAACGCTGCCTGGCTCTGCTGCGTGCCAAACTGTATGAATACGAAAAGGCCATCCAGGATAAGAAAATCAGCGAAATCGCCGGCGATTACCAGGCTATCGAATGGGGCAGCCAGATCCGCTCCTATGTATTCCAGCCCTACACCATGGTGAAGGATCATCGTACCGGTGCCGAAACCGGCAATATCTCCGCTGTCATGGACGGGGATCTGGACTTGTTTGTGGAAGCCTATCTGCGCAGCCTGAAACACTAAGAGGAGAACATCGCCATGAAAACCTACAAAAAACTGTTCCTGGCCCTGGTCGGCCTGGGGCTGGCGGCTTCCCTGTGTCTGAACTGGCAGCGGATCCAGGTGGAAAAAGCCAACAGGACGGTGGAGACCGTCATGGAATACAACAGCCTGCTGCGGATCGCTCAGGAAGAGGGTGTGCCCAAGGAAGAAGTGTTCAAGCAGTTCCGGGAACGGGGCGTGACCACCCTGACCGTGTTCGATACCAGCCTGGACAAGCTGGCCCAGAAGGGTGCCGTGAACGTGCTCACCGGGGCCCAGCTGCTGGAAATGGGACGGGTGCAGAGCCTGCGGCCTGAATGGCAGGCCATCATCGACAATCCTGAATTCATGGTGGATGCCCTGTACATTTCTGCCGGTACCAGTGACCGGGCCCTGCGGGAAGTAGAAGAAGACATCCGTCTGCGTTTCGGACTGGAGCGGATTGTGGAAATGAATACCTCTCCGCTCATCCTGCGTTTCGACGGGGATACCATCATCAGCAAGAACCCCATTGCCGGTGATGAACGGGGCGTCCGGGAAATGGATCTGGGGCCTTCTACGGATGAACTGCAGGATGTGGCCAGAAACGGCTTCATGGTGGCCATCCGTCCTACCAATTACAGCGAACGGTATACGGCTGCAGCCGCCAGTGAAGAAGAACAGATCCATGCCTTCTTCGACCGGCTGGACAACAGCGGTGCCCATGTGAGCCTGATCATCGGCAGCGGCAAACAGATGCTGGGCAATCAGAAACAGCTTCCTCTTGTTGCCGGAGAACTGCTGAAGCGGCACATCACCCTGGGTATGGTGGAAGGGGTGACCCAGTTGCAGTTCGTGCGGCTGGACGGCCTTACCGAGTTGGCCAAACTGGCCAACTACCAGGTGGCCCGCACCTATGTGATTGCCGACGCGGAACAGCGGAAGATGCAGGTGTTCGATGCCTTCCGGCGCTGGTCCCTGGCGGACGAGGAACGGAATATCCGGGTGAATTACATCAAGACCTTCCTGACGCCCCGGGACAACAAGACCCTGCTCCAGACCAACCTGGATTACGTGGAACGGGTGACGAAGGATGTGGACAGCAAGGGGTTTGCCAAGGGCCCGGCTGACATTTTCCAGGTGTATCAGCCCAGCCGTCTGTGGTATGTGCCCCTGGCCTTCTCTCTGGCAGCTGCTTTCTGCATGTATCTGCTTCTTTTGGGTGTATTGCAAGAAGAACATTATGTGAAGAGCACCATGGGCCTGGGTGTGGTACTGTCGGCTTCTGTATTCGCTGGTCCTTTCAGCCTGCTGGCCCGGCAGGGCATTGCTCTGGGCGCCGCTGTGACCTTCCCGGTGCTGTCCATGTACCGGATGATGGGAATCTGGCGGCAGAGCGGACACAACGGCAGTCTGGTCCAGCTGGTCTGCCGTACTACGCTGCATCTGGGTGAGACCATCGTACTGTCCCTGATAGGGGCTTCGCTCCTGGGCGGTATCCTCAGCGACACCCGTTTCCTGCTGGAAATGGACATCTACCGGGGAGTCAAGGTCACCTTTATGCTGCCGGTGTTCCTGACTTTGCTGCTCTTCCTGCGGACCCACGGTCTGTGGAAGAAAGGGGAAGACTGGCGGAAACCCTTCCATCGCGTGGTGGAATTCCTGGATCGTCCACTGAATTTGAAAGCCCTGGCAGTCCTGGGCATCTTTGCCTTCGTGGCCTGGGTATTCATCGGCCGCAGCGGCCATACGGCCGGGGTCCCGGTACCCATGGTGGAACAGAAACTCCGGTTCTTCCTGGAGGAAACCATGTGGGCACGGCCTCGTGAAAAAGAATTCATGATCGGGCATCCGGCCTTCTTCCTGGCTGCCTGGGCGGCCTGGAAACAGCTGCCTGCCTGGTTTTACGGTCTGTGCGTCACGGCAGCGGCCATCGGCCAGGGCAGCCTGGTACAGACCTTCTGCCATATGCGTACCCCCATCCTCATGAGCTATGTACGGGCCCTGGATGGATATGTAGTCGGTGTGGTGGCCGGCCTCATCGCCATAATTATCTTTGCGGCGGCTTATCCTCATGTACTGCGTCTGATCCAAAAGAGGAGGAATTCCGTTGGGTAAGATCCTGATCTCCGGCTATTATGGCTTTTCCAATGCAGGAGATGAAGCCATGCTCACGGCCATCGTGACCAGCCTGAAACAACAGGATCCCCAGGTGGAACTGACGGTCATTTCCGGTCATCCGGAAATCACCGCCCGGCTCCATCCGGTGAAGGCCATCCATCGGTTCGACCTGTGGGGCATCCTGCGGGCCATGACAGGCACGGATCTGCTTCTTTCCGGTGGCGGCAGCCTGCTGCAGAATGTGACCAGCCGCATGAGTCTCTATTATTATCTGTCCATCATTGCGCTGGCCGGGCTGCTGGGCAAGAAGATCATGCTCTTTGCTCAGGGTATCGGCCCCATCCGGGGGACGTTCAGCCGCTTCCTTACCCGGTTGGTGTGTAAAAAAGCAGATCTCATCACGGTGCGGGACGACGGATCCCTGGAAGATCTCAGTTCCATGGGGTTCGATCCGGCTGCCATCCACGTGACCAGCGATGCCGTGTTCTCCCTTCCGGAAGGACGGAAGGACTCCGGTGCGGCGCTGCTGGAAAAATTGGGCGTGGATCTTACCCGGCCGGTGGTGGGACTGGCCCTGCGCCACTGGAAAGGGGAAAAACGGTTTACAGCTGAATTTGCCAGAGCGGCTGATCAGCTGAAGCAGGAATTCGGTGCCCAGATCCTGTTCCTGCCTCTGCAGTTTCCTGCGGATGCGGAACTGTCCGCCCAGGTGCGGGATCAGATGCGGGAGAAAAGCGATGTATTTATCCTGGAACAGAAATGTTCCACCCAGGAGTACCAGGACCTGATCAGCAATTTCCATCTGCTGATCGGTATGCGGCTCCATGCTCTGGTGTTTGCTGCCCTGAATGACGTGCCTTTTATGGCCATCTCCTATGATCCCAAAGTGGACCGGTTCGTAGACGGCATGAAGGGGGACGTGGTGGATACCATCGACAGGGTCATCTCTGGTGAGTTAGTGGCCTGGGCCCGCAGATTATGGCAGGAGGACGGCCGGCAGCGCCGGGACCAGATCCGTGCACTGCGGCAGGAAGCCAGAGCCAATATCGGACGGGCTCTTGCTCTTATCCATAACAAGTAGGAGGATTGTTTCCATGCTGGAAATGCGTCATGCAGGAAAAATCTATCCGGGGGGTTCCGTTGCCCTGGAAGACATCAATGTTGAAATCAAGGCCGGGGAATTCGTGTTCCTGGTAGGCCCCAGCGGTGCCGGGAAAAGTACGTTCATCCGGCTGATTTCCCGGGAAATCGAGCCTACCAGCGGCCAGATCTTCGTGGACGGAGTGGATGTGATGAAGCTGAAACGGCGGGATATTCCGTATCTGCGCAGGCAGCTGGGCATCGTGTTCCAGGATTTCCGGCTGCTGAATGACCGCACGGCTTATGAGAACGTGGCCTTTGCCATGCAGGTGATCGAGGCTCCCGGCCACAAGATCCGCCAGCGGGTGAATGAGGTGCTGGAACTGGTGGGACTGAAAGACCGGGGCGATGCCTATCCCGGCGAAATGAGCGGCGGGGAACAGCAGCGCATCGCCATTGCCCGGGCCATCGTCAACGATCCGCTCCTGGTAATCGCCGATGAACCCACCGGGAACCTGGACCCGGAAACCAGTATGGAAATCATGAATATCTTTTCCCAGATCAATGCCAACGGTACCACCATCATCATGGCCACGCACGACAAGACCATGGTGGACTATATGCAGAAACGGGTCATCGCCCTGGAGGACGGGCATATCGTCCGGGATGACCGCAAAGGAGTTTACGGGTATGAAGTTTAGTACGAAATGGTATTACATCAAAGAGACCTTGACCTCTTTCAAGCGGAATTCCCTGATGACCATCGCTTCTATCAGCACAGTGGCTCTGTCGCTCCTGGTACTGGGCATGTTCCTGACCATGGTCCTGAACGTGAACAACCTGGCCCATCAGCTGGAAAGCCAGGTGCAGGTTACCGTCTACATGCGTGACAACGCCACGCCGGACCAGCTGAAGCAGGTGGACAAGGTGCTGAAGAGTACCGAGGGCATCGTGCAGGTGAAGCCTGTGACCAAACAGCAGGCTCTGCAGGAATTCAAGTCCCGGCTGGGGGATCAGCAGAAGTTGCTGGATGCCCTGGGTCAGGACAATCCGTTCCCGGCTTCCTTTGAAATCCAGGTGGATACGCCGGAACGGATCCCTGGCCTGGTGCCCCAGCTGCAGCAGCTGCCCGGGGTGGAAACGGCCAAGTTCGGTCAGGAGGTGGTGACACACCTGTTCCAGCTGACCCGGGTACTGCGGATCGGCGGCGTGCTGCTGATTGCGCTTTTGGCCATTGCCACGCTGTTCATCATCAGTAATACCATCCGCATTACTGTGTTTGCCCGGCGGCGGGAAGTGAACATCATGAAATACGTAGGCGCCACCGACTGGTTCATCCGCTGGCCTTTTCTGCTGGAAGGGATGCTTATGGGCCTCATCGGGGCAGGTATTGCCTCCCTGGCTCTGTACCAGGGGTATAATGCCATCCTGGCCCGGATTTACGCCACGCTGGCCTTCTTTCCCATGCTGCCCACCTGGCCCACCATGGGCTATCTGTGCGGCGTGCTGGTGGTAGTGGGTACCCTGATCGGTGCTCTGGGCAGCAGTATTTCCCTGCGGAAATTCCTGGATGTGTAGGAGGCGGCCGGATGAAAACTTGTGCAGCCGCCCTGGCGGCGGTTTTGCTGGGTGCCCAGCTGTCGGCCCCTGTGACCTGGGCTGAGTCTATCGAAGACAAGAAGGCCGAACTGGAGGATATCCAGCAGCAGATGGACGCGAAGGATGCCCAGCGGGAACAGAAGAAACAGGAAATCGGCAATGCAGTAGAACGGCTGGTGGCCGCCCAGAACGAACTGGCGGAAGCAAAACGGAAACTGGCGGAAATCGAAGGAAGGCAGCGGGCGCTGGAAATCAGGATACGCCAGAATGAAGCGGCCCTGAAAACGAAGGAAGCTGACTACAACAAGACACGGAAGGTGTACGAAAAGCGTCTTCGGGATATCTACGAAAATGGGCAGGTGAACTACCTGGATGTACTGCTGGGGTCCACGGATTTCCGGGATTTCGCCTCCCGGATGTATCTGCTCCAGCGGGTGATCCGCCGGGATTTCAACCTGATCGACAAACTGCAGACCCAGAAGGAAGCTCTGGAACACCAGAAGGCCATCCTGGATGACAACAAACGGGAACTGGATGCCATCCATGCGGAAGCTGCTGCCGAACAGAAAATCATCGCCCAGAAGACGGTGGAACGGCAGGCCCTGTACGAACAGGCCCTGGCGGAAAAAGCCAAACTGGATGCAGAATATGAAGAACTGCAGCGCAACAGCCAGGAAATCACAGCCATGATCCAGCGCATGGAGGAAGAGGGTCGTCTGGCGGCCCAGGCTCATGGTACTGGTCAGTTCATGTGGCCGGTAAACGGGGAAATCACATCGCCCTTCGGCTGGCGGGTGCATCCCATCTGGGGGACGCAGATTTTTCACGCCGGGCTGGATATCGGTGCCGATTACGGTGATCCGGTCCATGCGGCTGACAGCGGCACCGTGGTGTACGCCGGCTGGATGGGGGGCTACGGCAATGCTGTCATGATCGACCATGGGGGCGGTCTGGTGACCTTGTACGGTCATAATTCGTCCATTACGGTCAGCGAGGGCCAGCAGGTGGGCAAGGGGGAGACCATTGCCCTGGCCGGCAGTACCGGTAATTCCACCGGGCCGCACTGCCATTTTGAAGTCCGCATCCACGGCGAAGTCACCAGTCCGCTGCAGTATTTGCCGTAGGAGGCTGGCTGAATAGAAGAATCCCTTACGGGAGACCAGGGGCGGGCGCACCCGGCGACATCGCTGCGCGAGTCTTGGTGCGTCCCTGCGGTGTTTTACCGTATATCCGATAACAATCCGTAGGGGCTTGCCAAGGGTCCCGAAGGGATCCCGCCCGGCAAGCCCATCCCCGGCCTGAAAAGGAGAACCATGTTTAAAAAGAAATATACCGCTCCCCAGATGCTGGGAGTGTTTTTCCTTTCGCTGGGCGTTTTCAGCGGAGGAACCTATTATCTTATGAAAAACTGGATTGAAGACCCGGCTGCCCTTTTTCAGATTGTCCGGACCATGCACCTGATCCAGCATCATTATGCAGGGGAAACCGATCGGAAAGCCATTTATGACGGGGCATTGAAAGGCATGGTCAAAGTCCTGAACGATCCCTATTCATCCTATCTGGACAACCAGGACTTTGCAGCCCTGTCTACCATGACCGAAGGCCATTTCGGCGGTGTGGGCATGGTCATGGGCCAGCAGAAGGACGGTAGGTTCGTAGTGGTCTCGCCCATCGAGGATACGCCGGCCTTCCGAGCTGGAATCAAGGCCGGAGACATTCTGCTGAAAATCGACGGCAATGATCTGTCCGGTCAGAACTTGAACCAGGTGGTGAAGCAGATCCGGGGCGAGGACGGTTCCCAGGTAACCCTGACCCTCCAGCGGGGGGATGAGGAACCGCAGGATATTACCGTTACCCGCAGCGACATTAAATTGAAGAGTGTCTATGGACGTATGGATGAAAGCCATATCGGCTATATCCGGGTGACCAATTTCAACGAAGATACTGCCAAAGACTTTGGCGCCAAACTCCAGGAACTGAAGGATCAGGGCATGGAGGCTTTGGTACTGGACCTGCGGGACAATCCTGGGGGCCTTTTGGAAAGCGGCGTGGGCGTGGCCCGCTACCTGGTACCCAAAGGCCCCATTGTTTCTGTCACCGATAAGGATGGCAATACCCAGACGGAAAGTTCCACCCTGGAAAAGGTGGACTTTCCCCTGGCCGTACTGGTAAATAACGGTACGGCCAGCGCTGCGGAAATTGTTTCCGGCGCCATCCAGGACACCGGCTCCGGCAGATTGTTTGGAGTGAAGACTTATGGCAAGGGCGTGGTGCAGAATATCTTCCTGCTGAGCAACAAGACGGCTGTGAAGCTGACAGTAGCTAAGTACTACACCCCCAGCGGCCGGAGCATCGACAAGGTGGGCATTACTCCTGACGAAGTGGTGGAGGCCGCCGATGAAGAAGGAACGAACCAGCTGCAGGCGGCAGAGGGGTATCTGCGCAGCCAGCTGCAGAACAACAAGTAAAGGCAAGGAGCGTGGAACATGGAAATCTTGAAGAATCTGATGGCACAGTTGGAAGGCTGGAAGACGATCCTGCAGGGAGGCATGGACCAGGTTCCCTCCCTGCCTTTTGTCCGCACCGGCATGGAAGTGATGGCAGGCGTTCTCATCCTGCTCTTCATTGCCTACCGGTTCCGGGTACATCAGCTGCGCCGGGAACGGCAGCTGCGGTATCGGATCAGCGGTATGATCAGCCACCTGTGCGATACCTATGACAGCCTGGAAGACGTGGACTGGAAAAAACAGAAGGCCTACCGGTACCATTTCCGGGATGGCCGGCTGGAAATCCAGGAACGGGACATCGATAGCCTCAGCGACCTGATCGGGCCCTTGCTGCCGGAAGATGCGGCCAAATACCCGGAAGAGGTACTGAAAGGCTGCCTGGAAAAAGCTATGAAGACCTGTCAGCCCGTGGAATTCACCGCCCGGGAAAAAGCTGCCGATGGCACCTGGCACTGGAAATCCATCCTGTTCCAGGGTGTGAAGAAGGATGCCATCCATACCCGCAGCTGTCTGCTGCTGAAGAGGGATGTGAATGACAGCCGGGGCGCAGAGATGGCAAAACGGGTCCGGCTGAACCAGGACGTCAATCAGGCCAAAGAGGCCGTTCAGGCCAAGGCTGAATTCCTGAACCGGATCAGCCAGGATACCCGGGAAGCCCTGCGGGACATTATGGGCAACCTGACCCTCAGCGAAGGGGAGGTGGATCCGGACCGGCGAAAGGATTACATGGAGCAGAGCCAGAGCGAAGTCCGGTATCTGATGACCATGATCGAGGACATCAAGGAACTGTCCGATATGGAAAATGGTACCCTGGAAACCAGAAGCGAGACGTTCGATGTGGACAAGACCCTGGAAAAGCTCAATGGATTGTTCCAGAAAGAGGCGGAGAAGCAGGGAATTTCCTATTCCTGCACTGTGGAACCACTGTTGTACACTCATCTGGTGGGAGATGAAAAACGGCTGGAACAGGTATTGCTGAACCTTCTTACCAATGCCCTGCTGTTTACGGAAAAGGGTCAGCGGGTGCTGTGCGCCGTGCGCCAGAAACTGGTGAAAAACAGGAAGGTGTGCATGGAGTTCACTGTATTGTGCGCAGGTATGAAGATGCCCCAGGATATGGTGGACAAGGTGTTTTTGCCTTTTGAGCTTACCCGTCAGGTGGGCAGTGCCAAGGTCCACGGGGGATTGGGCCTGGTGGTGACCCACCGTCTGGTACATCTCCTGGGCGGCTTGATCAAGGCGGACAACGCTGAAGGCAGGGGAATGAGGTTCATCATTGAACTGCCCTACGATTTCACCAACAGCGTGGAATAGCGGGGCGCACCGGGCGGATCGCTCCGTGTCGTCTGGTAAACCCGCTTTTTATAGAAAGGATCTTGTTATGTTACACATTGGATGTCACTTGTCCAGCAGCAAAGGCTTCACGGCCATGGGGAAGACTGCACTCAGCATCGATGGCGATACCTTTGCTTTTTTCACCAGGAATCCCCGGGGCAGCAGGTCTAAAGAAATCGATCCAGCTGATGTGGCTGCTTTCCGGGAATTGTGGGCACCCAACATGGCCATCCCTCTGGTAGCCCATGCCCCTTATACCCTGAATCCCTGTTCCAGCAAACCCAATGTACGGGAGTTCGCCCGTCAGACCCTGGCCGATGATCTGCGCAAACTGGAAATCGTGCCCGGCAACTATTACAATATGCATCCGGGCAACCATCTGGGGCAGGGAACTCAGGTCGGCATTGTGCTCATCGGGGAAATCCTGAACGAAATCATCGACCCGTCCATGCATACCACACTGCTGCTGGAGACCATGGCGGGCAAGGGCACAGAAATGGGCCGTACCTTCGAAGAACTGCGGGCCATCCTGGACCGGCTGGAACATCCGGAAAAAGTGGGCATCTGCCTGGATACCTGCCACATCTGGGACGGTGGATATGACATCGTCCATGACCTGGACGGAGTGCTGCAGGAATTCGACGATGTGCTGGGAATTGAAAAACTGAAGGCCATCCACCTGAATGACAGCAAGAATCCTCTGGGGGCTGCCAAAGACCGTCACGAAAAACTGGGGCAGGGGATGATCGGCCTGGAAGCCCTGAAACGGGTGGTGAATCATCCGGCCCTGCGGGATCTGCCTTTTATCCTGGAAACCCCCAATGATCTGGGTGGCTATGCGGAAGAAATCCGCACCATGCGGGAAGCTCGGGAAAAGGCGGAACAGCTCACTGATTAAATGACATCAGCTGAAATTTTGCTTGCAAAATTTTTCCTCTGTGGTATAATAATTAAGTAACCAAAGTAGAGGCCACCTGCTTCTCACCTTGCGGCATTGCTCGACAGGGTCAGTGATACTGGATTTTGCAACGGGTGGACTTTGGTTCACCCGTTTTATTTTATTGTCTTTTGTCAGAATCACTGGAGGTGAACGTCATAGCAAAAGAAGAACTGCGGATCAATGAAGCTATCCGCGCAAGAGAAGTCCGTGTGAATACGGCTGACGGCGAACAACTGGGAATCATGTCCCTGCGGGATGCCATGCACCTGGCGGAAGAAAAGCACCAGGACCTGGTGGAAATCGCCCCGAAAGCCAAACCTCCTGTCTGCCGCATCATGGATTACGGCAAGTATCTCTATGAACAGCAGAAAAGAGAAAAAGAAGCCCGGAAACGCCAGAGAGTCATCGACGTCAAAGAAGTAAAACTCCGCATCCGGATCGAAGATCACGACTTCGAAGTAAAGAGCAAGAATGCCATCCGCTTCTTACAGGGCGGTGACAAGGTAAAAGTCACCATCATGTTCCGGGGCCGTGAAATGACCCATCCTGAACTGGGTGAACAATTACTGAATAGAATGGCTGACCAACTGCAGGAAATTGCGACTGTAGAAAGAAAGCCGAAACTGGAAGGACGCAACATGATTATGATCGTTGCTCCCAAAAGTTCCAAATAACAAGGAGGATGTCCAATCATGCCGAAAATGAAAACCCGCAGATCTGCTGCTAAACGCTTTAAAGCTACCGCTTCCGGTGAATTCAAACGTGGCAAAGCTTTCCGGAGCCATATCCTGGAACACAAATCTCCTGCTCGGAAGAGAAACCTGCGCAAAGCAACTCTGGTACATAAGACCGATCATGAACGCGTAGCTAAGATGCTGCCGTACGCTTAATCTGAGTGTAGAGAAATATCCAAGGAGGAATTTGAACAATGGCAAGAATTAAAGTCGGCGTAACTGCCCATAGACGTCATAAACACATCCTGGCCCTGGCCAAAGGTTACAGAGGTGCCAAGAGCAAACAATTCAAAAAAGCCAATGAAACCGTTATGAAGGGCCTGAGCTATGCCCGTCGTGACAGAAGAGCCAAGAAACGTGAATTCCGTCAACTGTGGATTGCTCGTATCAACGCTGCTACTCGTGCCAATGGCCTGAGCTACAGCCGTTTCATCGCTGGCCTGAACAAAGCCGGTGTGGAACTGGACCGCAAGGTTCTGGCCGATATGGCTGTGAACGATGCTGCCGCTTTCACCAAGCTGGTGGAAACCGCCAAGGCTGCTCTGTAAGAGAGAACTTCAATCCCGTCGCTTTGCGGCGGGATTTTTGTTGTCGGGTTTGAAAACCCCACGCTATGCGTGGGGTTCTGGAAAGCTTTTAGCTATACCAAAAAATCCTCCTTTGGTAAAATGAAGATGGCTACCAACCACTTCATTTTGAAAGGAGGATATCCTGAATGGATATTTCAA
>NZ_JBNMIU010000025.1:0-30384 GCF_050873445.1 Acidaminococcus sp.
AATTCCCTGTTTGGGAGTACTATAATACACAGTTAGGTTTTTCATTGTCAGTTAAATTCTAACACGAAAAAGGACTTTCGGTTCGCAAGAATCGAAAGTCCTTTCTCGTGTTCATGGGGCCATTATTTCACAGCCCCTTTTCTTTTTCAGGCATCTCTGTTTAACAAAAAATCTACGATATTCACATTCTGGATGCCATTGTAGTCCCGGATAAAATTCCTATCCATGGTCAGCAATACCTTTTTATACTGGTCTGGGATCTTTTGCAACGGTGCCAATTCTCTTTGCAACGTTTTATCATCCAATACAGTGGCTGAAACTTGATAATACTCTTTACGTTCCATTTTGGAAGCTACAAAATCCACTTCCAGAGTCCCCAATTTTCCTGCACCGACTTCATAGCCTCGCCGCAACAATTCCAAATAAACTACATCTTCCAGGATATGACCATAGTCGCCATTGCGAAATCCCAGTAAGGCATTGCGCAGTCCCATATCGACAATATAGAATTTCTCCTGCGTTTTCAGGTACAGCTTGCCCTTGATGTCATACCGTTTTGCTCGATAAAATACGAAGGCCTCTTCCAGCATCCGTAAATAGTTGTCAATGGTAACAGCAGATGTCTTTCTCCCCTGGCTGGTCAGATATCCACTGATTTTCGAAGTGGAAACCGGATTTCCGATATTATCCGCAAGGAAACGAACCAGTTCTCCCAACAAAGCTGGATCACGCACCTCATTGCGCTGGATGATATCTTTCATCAGTACTGTATCATAAATACCGGAAAGAACAGTCTGAATGGTCTGCAGATCCTGAGGCAATCCCGGGATCACCGGCATACCTCCGAATCGAAGATATTGTTGAAAAGCAAAATCCGGATTGGCTGTTTGGTTTGGCAGAAACTCCATGTATTCCCGGAAGGAAAGAGGCAACACCCGAATTTCCACATACCGCCCTGAAAGAAGTGTAGAAATTTCAGAAGAGAGCAATCTGGCATTGGACCCTGTCAGATAGATATCGCACTGTCCTTCTGCAAATAGAGAATTAACCGCTTTTTCCCACCCATCAACCTGTTGGATTTCATCCAGCAGGAGATAGGCTTTCTGCCCTTTCGGGATTCGGTTTTTCAAAAATTGGTACAAGTGCCGATAATCCCGGATGGAATCCAGGGCCATCCATTCAAAATTCAGGTGGATAATAGAAGCTGATGGAACTTTCTGCGACAACAGTTCCTTTTCAAACAACTCCAAAAGGGTCGATTTCCCGGAACGGCGCAATCCAGTAATCACTTTGATCAAAGGTTGATTTTGGAAGGCACGCAATTTTCGTAGATATAATTCTCTTTTTATCATATTTTGTCATCTTTTCTATAGTATACTTTAAAAACTTTTATTTTTGTGTTTTTTATATAGTATACTATATTTTTCTGTAATTGCAAACCTGATATCATGCGCCTCAATATGACAAAGACGGGGTGTGAAAAAATACTTTTCACACCCCGTCACCAGCCACTGGATAAAATTTGCCGTCGGCAAATTTTTATTCCACAATCTTCCGTTCGTAGGGATCACTGCTAATCCCTTTTGCCAGGATTTCCTTAGCCCATTCCTGGGCACAGAACAGAGAATGATCCTTGTAGTTGCCGCATTCCTTCTTCTGCGTTCCCGGTACCTGGTCCCAGGTGGTCTTCGTCACCAGTTCCAGGGCTTCCTTCAGGGCCTTGGCTACTTCCGCAGCGGGATGGATGCCCCAGCACAGCAGGTGGAACCCGGTGCGGCAGCCAAACGGCGAACAGTCCAGATACCCTTTGATCCGGGGCCGCAGATACAGGGCCAGCAGATGTTCCAGAGTGTGCATCCCGGCAGTGGGGATTTCCTGCACATTAGGCTGGGCCAGTCGGATGTCATAGTTGGACACGATGTCCCCATGTTTCCCGGTTTCCTGGGAAATCAGCCGCACATACGGTGCCTTCACTTTCGTATGGTCCAACGTAAAACTTTCAATGATGACTTTTTCCATTGCAAAACTCCTCTCCACAGGTAAAGAACGAAAGGGTGCTGCCTTGGCAACACCCTCTTATTTTTTATACTTCTTTTGCCGGATCGTTTCGGCTGGCGATTCCTTTCCTGTACTCTTCCCTTACAAAGTTGGTTTCCAGCATCTGGATATCCTCCACTGTAGCCACCCCGTGGCGCAGGTTCTCTTCCAGGAAGGGATACAGGAGTTCGACCTGTTCCTTCTTGTCGATGATGGTAATGATCACCGGCAGGTTGATGGCTTCCGATACGCTGATGAACAACCGCCGTTCCCTGCCCCGCACCCGGCTCCCATAACCCTGGGTACCCCGCAGCATGGTGCAGCCGGCGATCTTGTACTTGCCGCACAGATCGAAGATTGCCTTATAGAACGGTTTATCCTTGTAGAAGAAGTCCTCTCCTACATAGATGGTCAGTTTGGTCAATTTCAAGAATTCAGCCATATGCTGTCCCTCCAATTTTGTGAAAATTCTCTTTTCCTTTATCTTTATTGTAACATAAATTTTGATTCTTCGTAATAGAGAGAAGGGAAATGATTAATTTTCCAGTCTTTCCTGCTTCTGCCGGGCCTGCCGTTTCCGTTTGCGGTAGTAGGCGTTGCCCACGCCGCCCAGCACCAGCAGCACCATGAACCAGCCGGCAGCTTTCACCGGATTCAGGTAGGTCACGGTGGCGTCCATGGGCGTCTTTTCTCCCAAAGGCAGCTTCCAGGTCAGGGTCCTGCGGTCATCGCTGACTGTGGTAGCATTGGTGTCATCCACAGCGGTAGGCAATACCAGGGTAAATTGCAGGTCGAACTGCTTCATCACGTTCCGGAGCACAGCCTGGGCATTCTGATCTTTCATTTCCCCTTTGGGTTCCATGTTGATGCCCGTATGGACACTGATGGTATCGAACAGCAGCCCGCTCTGGAGCTGCACCACCGGTTCCCGTTTCTCTTTGGACACCGCCGGTTCCTTGGCCTTCTGTCCGGGCCTGCCCTTGTCAGTGGCGGCCTGGGCAGCCTGCTGCCAGGTACGGATGTCGAAGGTCTTCAGTACCTTGGAATCCTTGATGTCCTTCAGCTGGTTGTAGTGCTTCCGGGCCACGAAGCCTTCATACTGGCCCTCTTTGGCGTCCTGGATGGCGTAGCCGTCTTCCTTGAAATCCTTCGAGAAAGCGTCCACAGTGGGTTTCAGCACCGGAGCCGAAACCAGCTGGCAGGTGAGATCAGCTGCTCCCAGACGGGTGATTTCCAGGGTGATATGTCCTTTGGCGCAGCCGCTCAGCAGCGTAGTCAGCACCAGGCACAAAAGGAGTACGAGTTTTTTCATAAGGCCCTCCCGGCAGTTCTATCTTTTTCCAAAATCTTCAGGGTTTGTTTCCGCAATTGGTTTTTCAGCAATTTGCCCAAGTGGTTCCTGGGCAGTGTATCCGTCAGGAAATATTTCTTCGGTACCTTGTAGGCAGCAATCTGTTTCAGCAAGGTTCGGCGCAGAGCCCGGAAATCCACTTCTGCTCCCGGCTCCGTAACCACCCAGGATGCCACAGCCTGACCCCGCAGCGGATCCGGCACGCCGATCACCGCCGCTTCGGCTACCCCCGGATACGCCTGGATGGCTTCTTCCACCTCCCGGGGATAGATGTTCTCCCCGCTGGAGATGATCATATCCTTCAGCCGGTCCACCAGGAACAGGTAGCCGTCCTGGTCAAAGTACCCCACATCCTCCGTGTGGAACCAGCCGCCCCGGAAAGCTTTCTCTGTAGCTTCCGGCAGGTTCAAATATCCCAGCATCACATTGGGGCCCCGGACCCCGATTTCACCCTTCTGCCCGGGCGGCAGGACCGTTCCATCCGGCCCCAGGATCGCTGCCTCCACTCCGTGGACGGGGAGACCGATGGACCCGAACCGGGTATGCCCCGGCTGGTTGAAACTCACTACCGGAGAGGTCTCCGAAAGACCATAACCGTCCAGCAGAGGCCGTCTGCACCAGGCACTGAACCGTTCGCCCAGTCCTTCGCCCAGACTGGCCCCACCGCTGATGAAAAGCCGTACACTCTCCAGTTCCCGAAGGTCAGCTCCGTCCACCAGGAGTTCCATCACCGCCGGCACCCCTACGAACACGGTCACTTTCTGGGCCTGGACCAGCCGCAGGGCCGTCTTAAAATTGTAGGTGGTCTGGATGATGACGGGATTCCCTAAAAGTAGAGAACTAGTGACACATACGGTCCAACCATAACAGTGGTACATGGGCAGCAGGCACAGCACCCGGTCCTCCGGCCGCTGTCCCACCGCCTCCACATAGGCCCGGGCATTGGTCAAGAGGTTCCGGTGGGTGAGCATGGCTCCCTTGGGCCGCCCGGTGGTGCCGGAGGTGTAGATGATGGTACAGTTGTCCGTTTCCTGCCGCTTGACCGGCCGCAGGGGCTGATCCACAGCCGCATCCAGTTCCTCGTACTGGAACTGCCGCACTCCCGTAAGTCCCTGCTCTGCCAGGGCTTCCTTCAGTTCCAGGGGCTGCCGGGTGATCAGAAAGGAAATCCCCGCATCCTTCAGGATGTATGCCACCTCCCGGGGCGCCAGCTGGAAATTCAGCGGTACGATGACGCCCCCGGCCCGGATCACAGCCAGATAGGCAGTGACGAACCCGCTGCAGTTGCGGCTAAACAGCCCCACCCGCTCTCCGGGCAGCAGACCTTGGGCCTGGAGGAACCGGGCCCAGTGGTCCACCCTTTTTTCCAGTTCCCCATAGGTCACCGATCCCTGGGCGTCCACCAGAGCCAGCCGCTCCGGATCCTTCCCTTTTACCAATTCATCATAAAACATGCTGCCTCCTTGCCTTTCCAGACGAAAACGAGTAAGATGGAATTGTGAAAATCCTTATAGAAAGAAGTGGATCTTATGAAAGAATTTCGTATTGGCGCCGTGGGCGAAGCCACGGAAACTGTACTCCATACCAACACGGCTGCAGCCATGGGCAGCGGCTCCCTGGATGTGTATGCCACCCCGGCCATGCTGGCTCTGATGGAAAAAGCAGCCTGCAGCATCGTCAATCCCTGCCTGGATGATGACACCACCAGCGTGGGCATCGGCGTGAACCTGTCCCATGACGCAGCCACTGCCGTAGGCAAGACTGTTACTGCCAAAGCCGTCCTGGTGGGCGTGGATGGCCGGAAACTGACCTTCAAGATCACCGTTTCCGACAACTACGGCACCATCGGCCAGGCCACCCATGAACGGTTCCTGGTAAACAAAGCCAAGTTCCTGGGCAAGCTGGCTGCCAAAGACAAGAAATAAAAACGGATCAGAAGCTGCGGGTGAGGGTTTCCATGACCATAAGATTGCTCACCACGCCTACACCGCCGGGAACAGGAGTATACGCCGAAGCTTTCGCTTTTTTGGCTGCTTCGGACACATCTCCCACCAGTTTCCCATCCACGGAGTTGATTCCCACATCGATTACCACAGCGCCTTCACGGATCATATCTTCCGTGATCAGATCGGGCTTGCCCACTGCGCTGATGATCACATCTGCCTGCCTGGTAATGGCAGGCAGATTTTTTGTACGCGAACGGCAGACGGTCACCGTGGCATACCGGCCCATGAGCATCAGCGTCAGCGGCCGTCCCACCACTTCACCATAGCCCACCATGGCCACATTCTGCCCTTCCAGGGGAATGCCATAGTGGTCCAGGATGGCCATGCATGCCCGGGGCGTACAGGGCCCCCAGGGAGTGATGCCCAGGTACAGCCGTCCGCTGTTGATGGGATGCACGCAGTCCATATCCTTTTCCGGGTCCAGCTGCCGGATCAGCTCCAGCTTGCTGATCTGTCTGGGCACGGGCATCAGGGGCAGGATACCCGTGATGGCGGGATCCTTGCTCAGCTCCCGGAGAACCCTTCCAGCCTCTTCCTGGCTGGTCTTTTCCGGCAGTTCCACATCCCGGGTCTTTACGCCCAGGCTGGCTGCTGTTTTCAGCAGGCTCCTTTTATACACCTTAGCTGCCGGGTTGTCCCCCACCAAGAAGGTGGCCAGAGTCAGGTCCCGGCCAGCGAATTTTTCCTTCAGCTGCTGGCGGATGGCATCTGCCACCGGTTTGCCATAAAGAATTGTCTGTTCCATTCTACTTTCCTTCCTCCGCTTCTAGCGGAAATACACGGTGACCGTATCACCGGAATGCAGCACCGTACCCGGTGCCGGGGTCTGCTTCCAGCTGGTGCCACTGCCGATGGGGATAAGCTGGAGGCCGGCGCCGCCCAGAGCCGTGGCTACGTCCCGCATGGAATGACCGGCCAGGCCGGGCAGCTTCACCGCACCGTTGCCGTCGGCCTCCAGGGCCGCCAGGGGCGCAGCTTCCTTCGCCGTCTTGGCCAGCAGGGATTCCACTGTAGGCAGACCGTCCCAACTGCTGGGTTCAATGCCTTCCGCCACCAAAATCTGCTGCAGGGTATCCCGGAAGATAGGTGCGGACACCTGGGAGCCGTAGAAGGCTCCCTTCGGGGAATCCAGCATGATAATCATGGCGTACTTGGGTGCATCGCTGGGCACGAAGCCCACGAATGAAGCGATATACACCCCAGGGATATACCCGCCTTTGGGCGAGAGTTTTTCAGCAGTCCCGGTCTTGCCGGCAATTTTGTAGCCTTTGATCTGGGCCGTCTTGCCGCCGCCCTCGGAAACCACCTTTTCCATCATGGTCCGCATTTCTTCGGCCACTTCCGACGTGATTACCTGCCGGTCCACCTGGGTCTTGTTCTCTTTCACCACATTGCCGTCCGGGTCGGTGACCTTGGCTACGATGTACGGGCGTACCAGTCTGCCCCCGTTGGCAATGGCGCTGATGGCCCGGATCATCTGCAGCGGCGTCACAGCAATGCCCTGGCCGATGCCCATGGTGGCCACATCGGAGGGAACCATATCCTTGGGATCGTACAGGATGCCCTCTTCTTCCCCGGGTACATCCGTGCCGGTCCTGCTGCCGAAGCCGAACTGCCTGGCGTATTCGGTTTCCCGTTCTCCGCCCAGTTTCAGCCCCAGAGCCGCCATACCGGTGTTCAAGGAAAATTTGATTACGTCCGTATAGGTCACATGACCCTTTCCTTTACCGTCCCAGTTCCGGATCCGCCGCCCTCCTACATCGATGGACCCTTCATCGTTGAAGGGTGTATCAGGAGTGATGATGCCTTCCATCAGGGCTGCCGAGCCCATAATGGGCTTGAACACGGACCCCGGTTCGTAGACGATGGACACACCCCGGTTTAGGAACGCCCCATTGGGCGCCTGGGAAAAGTGATTGGGATCAAAGGTGGGCCGGCTGGCCATACCCAGGATTTCGCCGGTATTGGGATCCATGAGGATGGCCGCTGCACTGGACGCATGGGTCTTGGCAATGGCGTCGTCCAGGCTCTTTTCCAGGATGAACTGCATCCTGGCGTCGATGGTCAGCTGCACTGTATCCATGCGCCGGGCCTGGACCTGGTTCATGGCACTCTGCCCCACCAGATGGCCCTTGGCATCAAAGAAGCTGCGTTTCTTCTGATCCTGCCCCCGCAGGTACTCGTCCATGGCATCCTCGATGCCTTCCAGGCCCTTGCCGTCGGCTCCCACGAAACCCAGCACCTGAGCCGCCAGTTTGTCTTTCGTATAGTACCGCTTGCTTTCTTCTTTGAAATGGAACCCGCTGAGCTTCTGGTTCTTCAGCACCTGTTCCACTTCATCGGCCACATGGGGATCCAGCTGCCGTTTCACCCATTCGAACTGCCGGTCCGGCTCGGTGAATTTCTCATACAGCGCATCAGCCTTCATATCCAGGATGGGTGCCAGCTGATCGGCAGCCACCCGTTTCGGATCCCGGCTGGGCATCTGACCCACGGGCCACCGTTCCGGATCGTCCACCAGTTCCTGGGGATCCACATACAGGGATTTGCTGATGATGCTCACAGCCAGTTCTTCTCCGTTCCGGTCCACAATGCTGCCCCGGGGAGAGATTTCCGTGTGTTCACCCATGATCTGGGCGTTGGCAGCTTCACTGTAGTAACCGCCCCGGACGATCTGTTTCCAGAACAGCATGCCAACCACCAGACCGGCCACAATGGCCACCACTTTGCCAATGACAATGGCCCGTCCCTTGCCCTGGAGCAGTACGTCCTGATGGGCAGGATCCAGCTTCAGCACCTGGGGGGCCGCCGCCTGTTTCTTCTTGTTCTGTTTTTGCAGGAACCAGGGGAGCTTCACGGCCGCCACCTCCTTGCTGTGGGTACCTTGGGCCGGGGCGCTTCCGGATTCTCTGCTGGCACTGCCCTGGGCCGCACAGGCTTTTGGTGCTCATCCTTATACACGGACAGCACCAGGCCGATGGCACCCAGTGTCATAATCAGGGACGTGCCCCCGTAACTGATGAAGGACAGCGGCACCCCGATGATGGGGAAGACCCCGCAGACCATGGCCATATTGGCAAAAGCCTGGCCCACGACCAGGAAGTTCACCCCACTGACCAGCAGGAAGCCCTTCCGGTCCTGAGTTCTCTGACCGATCCGGTACAGGACCAGGCCCAGCAGCAGGAACACCAGGATCAGGAAAATGGCTCCAATGAAACCCCATTCCTGGCAGTAGTTGGCGAAAGCGAAATCCGTATGGGCTTCCGGCAGGTAGAAGAACTTGCCCGTCCCCATGCCGAAGGGTTCGCCGAAGAACCGGCCGCTGCCGATGGCATTGAAAGACTGGATGGCCTGGTAGCCCTTGCCCTGGGGATCCTGTTCCGGATGAAGCCAGAACAGGATCCGGTTCAGCCGGTAGGGCGCCTGGATAATGGCTGCAGCCCCGCCCACAACCGCAACGCCCACCAGGCTCCAGAATTCCTTCATAGGCAGCCCGGCCAGGATGTACAGGATGATCATCAGTGTCATGATGATGGCCGCCGTACCCATATCGGGCTGGATCAGGACCAGAAACGACAGGAAAGCCGTTTCCCAGAAGGCCAGGCCCGTATCCCGGCGCAGCAAATGGGGTGTCTTGCCCTGCTCCATAAGCTGGCCCAGGTAATGGGCTCCCAGCAGGATTACGGCAATCTTTACGAATTCCGAAGGCTGGAAGGAGATGGGCCCCAGGATCACCCAGCGCTGGGCCCCCTTTGTGGCCCGGCCGAAGATGTCCACGGCAATCAGGATGCCGGTGAGCAGCACGCAAAAGATTTGATCGAACCGGAACAGCCAGTGGTAGTCCACCTTCCGTTCGATGACGAACATGATGACAAGACCTGCTGCGCTGAAGATGCTGTAGCGGAGCAGATAATGATAACCATTGCCGAACATGTCGGCCGCTGCCACATAACTGGCACTGAACACGTTCACCGCTCCCAGCACCAGCAGGAAGGCCACCAGGCTCAGCAGTGCATCCCTGGCGTTGTCCCAGAACATGATCTTTTTCCCCATAACTTTCCCCGGTCCTTAGAACTGTACTTCGCAGAAATTGATGTTCTTGCCCCGGGCACTGAACTTCTGCTCATATTCCGTCTGTGCTTCGTTCAAAATATCCGTATGATGGAGGTCCGTGGTGAGTGCCAGAATCGTAAGGCCGAATTCCTTGAATTCCTCCACAGAAAAAGCAAACAGATCATCATTATCAGTTTTAAAGCGCAGATGTCCTCCCGGTTTAAGGATTTTTTTGTATTCTGCCAGAAATGTCCGGTAAGTAAGCCGCCGTTTGGCATGGCGTGCCTTGGGCCAGGGATCACTGAAATTCAGGAAGATCTGATCCACTTCTCCTGGCTCGAACCAGTCCAGCAGATGGGCTGCATCGGCGTGGATGATCCGGGCATTGGGGATTTCGGCTTCCCGCAGTTTCTTCACTGCGTAATAGCACACTTCCCGCTGGGTCTCCATGCCCAGATAGCCGGTTTCGGGATGGAGCTGGCTCATGGCTGCCAGGAACTGACCCTTGCCGCAGCCGATTTCCAGCTGCAGGGGCCGGCCGCCCAGCACCATTTCGGACCAGTGCCCCTTATATTGTTCCAGATCGTCTTCCAGCAGTTCCTTTCCCCGATAGTCTTCCAGTGCCTGGGGAATCCAGGGTTTCTTTCGTAAACGCATGTTGATTTCTCCTATATTCTACGTCAGCTATTGACTAGTGACGGGGGTGTGAAAAAGCATTTTTTCACACCCCCTTTATGATCTTTGCTGTTTTATTCTTCTTTTTTCTTCGCTCTTTTCGCGCGGGCACCCTTTTTTTCCGGCCCCAGATTGAATTTCTTCAGGTACCGGTACAGAGTCACCCGGCTCACATCCAGCATGATGGCCAGTTTGCTGATGTTGCCCCCGGCCTGTTTCCAGGCGGCCACAAAGGCGTCCTTGTCATGCTTCCAGGATTTCTCGATCCGGTGTTCTCCAGGCAGTTTGATGTGGCTGGCTTCGATGACACTGCCGGAAGTATGGAAGAAGGCCTGCTCGATGACTCCCTGCAGCTGTTTGATGTTGCCGGGCCACTGGCAGCTGTTTAGCATGTGCAAGGCTTCCGGCGACAGGGTCTTGCCGGGCATGTTGTGCCGTGCAGCCATTTCCGTCAGGATGTGGTTGGCGATCACTTCCACATCCTCCACCCGTTCCCGCAGGGGCGGGACCCGGATCACCGTACCGATGACCAGTTCGTACAGGCTCCGGGAAAACAGCCCCTTGTCGGTGAGCCGTTTCAGGTTGGAGTCGCAGGCAGCAATCACCCGTACGTTGAACTTCCGGCGGGTACCGGTCTCCCGGTTCAATACCCCGTTGCGCAGGGCATCCGCCAGTACATCTTCCAACCGGGTGGGGAATTTTTCGATTTCATCCAGGAACAGGGTACCGCCGTTGGCCAGTTCCAGGGCCCCGGCGGTCACATGGCCGGCGCCGTCGTCGTTGCCAAAGAATTCGGCTTCCAGTTCCGCCTCCGGACCTTCGTGGCCCCGTACAGTAATCAGGGGAGCCGCTGCCCGGGGGCTGGCCTGGTGGATCCCATGGGCCAGCCGCTGTTTGCCGGTACCCGGTTCACCCTGGAGCAGCAGGTTGTTGTCGCCCCGGGCCACCCGGGCCGCCTTGTGCTGCAGGGCCAGGAATTCACTGGAGTTCCCTACCATACTGTACAGACTGTACCGGGAGCTGTACCCGGTAGCATGGGCGATGGTGGTCTTCAGATCTTCGATGGACATGGTGATGATCACTACGCTGTCCACCTTGCCCCCGGCCTTCACCGGCAGTACGCTGGTCACATCTTCATAGGTCCGGTCCTGGGTGATCCAGGTAATCTCCTTGCGCAGGGTGCTCTTGCCGGACAGGCCCTTCTGGATGGGAATGTGTTCATAGTTCAGGAACACGTCATCCAGCCGTTCGTTGCCTTCCAGCCGTTTCCGGCCGTTGGTGTTGGCATAGCGCAGGCTTCCGTCCTGGTTCACCCAGTACACAGAAGCCGGGATCTCTTCGGAAATCAGGCCGCACACCTTCCAGTAGGCCAGCATGGTCAGGAAGTTCTCCACAGAATACTTCATGGTCATGAGCAGGCTCAGCAGGATATCATAGGGCAGGTTCTCCTGATCCAGGGAAAACAGGGACAGGATGTACCGGCTCTGACCTGCCACATTGATGGGTGCCGAGCAGGCATCTCCGGAATGGCTTTCCCGGATCCACATCTCCGGCCCGAACATCAGGAAAGGCACATTGTGAGCCCGGGCCACGCAGATGCTGGACGTACCCACATCCTCCTCCAGGACCCGCATGCCCTGGATGTCCTCGATACTCCGCTGGAAAAAGGGCAGGGCATAGTTTTTCAGTACGTAGCCGTCCTCATCCACCAGCAGCATGCTCAGGTTGTGGGAATTGAAGTACTGCTTGTTCTGGTCGAACAGGCCGTCCACATACTTCACCACATCTTCGTTCCGTTCCAGAGCCTTCTGCAGCTCCTGGGGACTCAGCCGCACCCCGTTGGCCGGCATGGTCTCATGGTTCAGTTTTCTCGCTTCGCACCGGCGCCAGGACTCAGCCACCCACGGATGGACATTGGGGTCGATGATCCCCTCGTCGATGAACTTATTGTAATAGCTGGTCAGCTTTTCCTTATTGCGTCGTTCCCTAATCATTGATTTCCCCCCTGCTTATTTATACCCTTTGTGCGCCGGGACGAGGACCCGTTTCGCACCATAATATCTTGTTCTCCAGTATTCGTCGGACAGGCTGCACAGCCTTACACCGCTGGAACTGGTAGCGTTCCAGAACAGCCCGTTGCCTGCATAGATTCCCACATGGGAGGCTCCAGGTTCATAGGTGGAGAAGAATACCAGATCCCCCGGCTTCAGCTGCCGCTGGGTCACGAACAGACCCTTCTCGTACTGCAGATCAGCCGTACGGGGCAGTGTAGCCTTGTGCTGGCGGAAGACATACTGCACATACCCGGAACAGTCGAAGGCCCGGGGCGTAGTGCCGCCGAAGCTGTAGGGTACTCCCTTGTACCGGGATGCGGTGCGCACCACGTCCTCCCCCCGGATTCCGTGGATCCCTTCCTTTTCAAAGGCGGCCTCATGGATCCGGAAATAGGTAGTGTCGTCCACTTTGCCAGTAACCGGGAGACTGTGGCTCCTCTGGAAGGCCCGCACCTGGGTTTCCAGATCCTTCGTATAGCTCCCGGTAGTGGGTGTTTTCATGCCGATGGCATTCAATTTGATCTGCACCGTCTTGACCTTCCAGCCCTTGTCCCCCACCTTCAGAGGAACGGTCTTGTGGGCGGCGGCGCCTGCCGAAAGGGGCAGGGCCAGTACGGCCAGGAACAATGCCAATACCACTTTGTGCAGTTTCATTTTTTATGCCTCTATTCTTCCATGGCAAATCCTTCCGGATTTATTAAAAATGATACACTCTCAATATTCCATATTAGTATAAACTTCCCAATCCGTCAATTTGGAAAGTTTGCCGATGGATACATCCAGTTCCTGGATCAGGCGCTTTTTATCCTGGGGCAGAGTCCCCGCCAGGGGCACATAATTGGAAATATGGTTGCTGCGGAACAGGGTATGGCGCCCAGGCTCGATATCCACGTGCTCCAGCATGAGCCTGGCTTCCTGGGCCAGGCCCGCCGGCGACAGCAGTTCGAATTCACCGTTTTCGAACTGATGCAGCATCTCGGTGCCCTTGTACAGCCGCAGGGTCAGCACGCTGAGCATGTTGGGCTGGATGGCCGTCACCGCCTTCCCTGTATTGACGGCATGGCGTTCGCTGTCCGCCTTGCCTCCCAGTCCGGCGATCACCATCATGGACAGCTTCATACCGCTGCGGACCACTTTCTGGCCGGCGGCAATGGCTTCTTCTGCCGAAACGCCCTTTTTAATCCGGTGCAGCAGCCCGTCATCCCCGGTTTCCAGGCCGAAATACAGCATCTTCAGGCCGGCATCCCGCAGCTGCACCATTTCTTCATCGCTTTTGCGCAGGATATCCCGGGGGCCTGCATAGGATGTGACCCGCTGCAGGTTGGGAAAGGTCTTATAGAGCACCGCCAAAAGTTTCAGCAGCTTGCTGGTGGATAGTACCAGGGCATCCCCGTCCGCCAGGAAGATCCGCTTCACCTGGGTACGGGCGTACTGGGCCGCCAGGGCAATCTGCCGGGAGATCTCCTCATCGGGGCACACAGAGAACTGCACATCCTTATACATGGCGCAGAAGGTGCAGGTATTGTGGGCACAGCCACGGGTCACCCGCAGGATGAAGCTGTTGGCTTCGCTGGGCGGCCGGAACACCGGCGTATCATAATCATCGAAATACAGACCGAACATAGTATACTCCTCCAGGAATTTGACAACTGCCTTCCTTTTATATATGCAGGATCAAAGACAGTATTTTCATAAGATTCTTCTAATTCGTTTATTTGAACAAAACTCCACTGGTCACGTCCATTATTATAAACTATTTTACAATATTATGCATGATTATTTGTAAACTTTTTGGGAAGAAAATTTCCAAAAAATTTTCATTTAGATTCCATGCCCTTTCCTCAATTGTATCCGGCCAACCCCTTGTTTTTTACAATTTTACAATATATAATTTTTACTTGAAGTTGACACATGAAAGGTTAGAGGTGAACTGAATGTCTGCACAAGAAGCAAGTTTTATGGGTGGTGTTGAAGTACCGCCCAGCAAGTCCTTGACCGACAAAGTGGCTATCGAAAGATGCCCGGCCCCGGACATGGTGTACATTCCTCTCTCCCAGCACATTGGTGCTCCGGCAAAACCGGTGGTCAAACCAGGAGACAAAGTCACAATGGGACAGGTGATCGGGGAAGCCGGCGGCTTCGTCAGCACCAACATCCACTCCAGCGTGAGCGGTATGGTAATGAAGCTGGAGAGCCGCTACATGCCCAACGGCATGATTTCCCAATGCGTGGTCATCAAGAATGATGGCCAGGACACCCCCTGCGAGGATATGAAACCCCGCAAAGAAGAAGACATCACGCCGGATCTGATCCGTCAGGTACTGCGTGACAGAGGCATCGCCGGTATGGGTGGTGCTACGTTCCCCACGGCAGTGAAGTATGCGCCCGTAAAAGAAGGCCATCGCCCCATCGATACCGTCCTGCTGAACGGCATCGAATGCGAACCGTTCGTTACGGCCGACCATCGTACGCTGCTGGAATATGCGGATGAGATCATCCAGGGGCTGAAGTATTTCATGCTGGCCTCCGGTGCCTCCAAGGGAATCATCGGCATCGAAGACAACAAACCCGATGCCATCGCCCTGATGCAGAAGAAAGTAGCTTCCGAAGCCAACATTGAAGTCTGCGTCTGCAAAGAAAAGTATCCTCAGGGTTCTGAAAAGCATCTGATCTATGCCGCTACCGGCCGCACCGTCCCGGATCGGGGCCTGCCTGCCGATGTGGGCGTCATCGTGGACAACGTGGGTACGGCTGTTGCCGCCTGCCGCGCTGTAAAGAACAACGTTCCCCTGTACGAACGTGTCGTGACCATCAGTGGCAACGGCGTGAAGAAACCCGGGAACTATATCGTACGTCTGGGTACCCTGTACAGCGACGCCGTGGAAAAAGCCGCCGGCGGCCTGGAAGGCGATCCCGGCAAGATCATTTCCGGCGGGATGATGATGGGCTTTGCCGTCAACTCCCTGGATTACCCCATTACCAAGGGTTCCAGCGGCCTGCTGATCTTCAATTCCAAATCTCCTTTCGCCCAGTATGTGGAACCGGATCCCTGCGTGCACTGCGGACGCTGCGTAGATGCCTGCCCCATGAGACTGGAACCCACCGAAATCGTCCAGGCTGTGAAAAAGCAGAACTGGGATGATGCCGAACGGTTCTTCTGTCATGCCTGCGTCGAATGCGGTTCCTGTGCTTTCGTATGCCCTGCCCACATTCCTCTGGTGCAGTACATCCGGATGGGCAAGCAATTTATCAGAGGGAAAGGTGACGGCGGTCATAACCCCTTCTATAAATTCGACAAGAAATAATATCGCGAAAGGACTGGATATCGATTATGGAACCTATTAAAGAACCGAAACCTCTGGTTCTCGTTTCCTCGTCTCCCCACATGCACTGTGGGCTCACCATCAGCAAGTCCATGCGGGAAGTTATGCTGGCACTGGTACCTGCTGTCCTGGCATCTTTTTACTATTTCCGTTTTGATGCAGCCCGTGTCATCATCTGCTGCATGGTTTCTGCCATTATCTTTGAAAAACTGGCCAATAAGGTCATGGGCGTAAAGAAGGACACCGTAAAAGACGGCTCCGCTGCTCTGACCGGCCTGCTGCTGGCCCTGTGCCTGCCGGCTTCCCTGCCCAGCTACATGGCCGTTTTGGGCGGCATGTTCGCTGTGGTCATCGGCAAAGCCGTATTCGGCGGCCTGGGCAAGAACATCTTCAACCCGGCCCATATCGGCCGTGCCATCCTGCTGGCTTCTTTCCCCCAGCAGATGACCACCTGGGTCATTCCCGCCACCAAGGCTGCTGCTGATGCCACCACCGCCGCCACTCCGCTGGCCGTGATGCGCATGACGGAAAAAGTCTGGGCTGCCGGCGGTGCCGCTGCCTCCCAGCTGCCTCCCCTGTCCGACCTGTTCATGGGCAACGTGGGCGGATCCCTGGGTGAAACCTGTGTACCGGCCCTGGTCATCGGCGGCCTGTACCTGATCTACAAGAAACTGATCGACTGGCGCATCCCCGTGTTCTATCTGGCTACCGTAGCTGTGATTACCGGGGTCTACGGAGCTGTGAACGGGTATCCTTCTACGTTCCCTCTGTACCATCTGTTCGCCGGCGGCCTGATGATCGGTGCCTTCTTCATGGCAACTGACTGGGTTACCTCTCCGATCACCAAGAAAGGTAAAATCATTTACGCCATCGGCCTGGGCCTGCTGACCTCCCTGATCCGGCTGCGCGGCAGCTATACGGAAGGCGTCTGCTACTCCATCCTGATGATGAACATGGTCACTCCTATGATTGACCGGTTCGTACGGAATGTATCCTTTGGAGGAGGTCAAAAGAAATGAGCAACCTCTTTGTTAAGTATACCGGCATCCTGGCCGTCATCTGCGGCGTCAGCGTAGGTCTGGTGGCTGCAGCCAACGAAGGCACGAAGGATACCATCGCGAAAAAACATGAAGCGGACACCCGTGCCGCTTATAAAGTCGTCCTGCCCGACCTGGGCAACCTGAAGAAACTGCCGGCTCCCGGCGGCCTGATCACCGATGTGCAGGAATCTTCCAAGGACGGGAAACCCAACGGGTACATCTACACCGTGACCCCCAGCGGCTACGGCGGCAAGGTAACCCTGATGGTGGGTATCTCCAAAGACGGCAACAAAGTCACCGGCATCAAGGTCATGAACCACAGTGAAACTCCTGGCCTGGGCGCCAAGAGCACCGAACCTGCATGGCAGGCTCAATTCAAAGGCAAACCCCTGAAAGATGCACTGGTAGTCACGAAGCAGGAAGCTTCCAAGCCTAACGAAGTCAAGGCCATCACTGCTGCTACCATCACTTCCAGAGCTGTAGTCACCGGCGTAAACGCTGCCCGGGATGACTACATGAAGAATCATGCCAATTGAAAGGACTGATCGAGATGCTGCATGAGTTGACCAAAGGTATCATCAAGGAAAACCCGTTGTTCGTTCAGCTGCTGGGTGTATGTCCGTCGCTGGCAACGAGTACTTCCCTGACCAACGCAATCGGTATGGGCTGTGCCTTTACCTTCGTTCTGTTTTTCACCAACATGATCATTTCCGCCATCCGGAAACTGATCCCGGATCAGATCCACATTCCCTGCTACATCGTTGTTATCGCTTCCGTGGTAACCGTGCTGGAAATGCTGATGAACGCTTTCGTACCGGCGCTGTATGCAGCCCTGGGCGTATTCGTTCCTCTGATCGTTGTTAACTGTATCGTACTGGGCCGTGCCGAAGCTTTCGCCTGCGACCACGGTATCATCGAATCCGGCCTGGATGCCATCGGCATGGGCATTGGTTATTCCTTCGCCCTGTGCTGCATTGCCTTCTTCCGTGAACTGATCGGGGCCGGCAAACTGTTCGACCATGCGATCATGCCCGCTGCCTACCAGCCTGTACTGATCTTCATCCTGCCGGCTGGCGCCTTCCTGACCATGGGTTTCGTATTCGCCGCCGTGAACTACTTCAAAGAAAGAGGTGCTCATAATGCATAGTACTTTTGGCATTCTCTTCAGTTCCATTTTCGTTTCCAACATCATTTTGTCCCGGTTCCTGGGGATGTGCTCCTTCCTGGGCGTTTCCAAGAACTTCAAGAACTCCGTAGGTATGAGTGCGGCAGTATCCTTCGTAATGCTGCTGGCTTCCATGCTGGCCTACGCCTGCTATCACCTGCTCCTGGTGCCCTATCACCTGGAATATCTGAAGACCCTGGTCTTCATCCTGGCCATCGCCACCCTGGTACAGCTGGTTGAAATGTTCATGAAAAAGGCTATGCCCGCCCTGCATAAGGCCATGGGTATCTACCTGCCCCTGATCACCACCAACTGCGCCATCCTGGGTATCGCTCTGATCAACGTGGAAAGCAATTACAACTTCCTGGATTCCTGCGTGAACTCCATCGGTACGTCCATCGGTTACACCATGGCTATCCTGCTGTTCTCCTGCATCCGTGAACGTCTGGATGAAACGGCTCTGCCCAAATGCCTGCGGAACCTGCCGATTGCTTTGATCACTGCCAGCTGCATGTCCATTTCCATGATGGGGATGAGCGGCATCCATTGAGTTAGGAGCTGAAAAACTATGATTACAACTGCTGCGATCCTGGTCGCCGTACTGGGCGGTGTATTCGGCCTGGTACTGGCTACGGCCAGCAAGAAATTTGCCGTTGAAGAAGATCCCCGTATCGGGGAAATCACCAACCTGCTGCCCGGCGCCAACTGCGGCGGGTGCGGGTACGCCGGCTGCGGCGCCATGGCTGATGCCATCGTTTCCGGTCAGGAAAAAGATGCCACCAAGTGCGTGGTCTGCAGTGCGGAAAACAAGAAAGCCATCGCCGCTGTGATGGGTGTGGAAACCAATGACGACGCTGATGCCGTCCGCATGGTCCCCCGCCTGCACTGCAACGGCTGCACCGCCAACCGCACCCCTGTGGCTGCCCGGGAAGGCCTCCACAACTGCTATGTAAAGGCTGCCACTGCCGGCGGCCCCGGTCAGTGCAACTTCGGTTGCTTTGGCGACGGTGCCTGCGCCGATGCCTGTAACTTCGGCGCCCTGAAGATCGGTGAAAACGGTCTGCCTGAATTCGATTACAACAAATGCGTGGGCTGCGCAGCCTGCTCCAAGGCCTGCCCGCAGCTGCTGATCGAAATGCTGCCTGCCCCTGCCAAAGTGATGGTACAGTGCAACAACCGGGAAAAAGGCAAGGCTGCCATGACCAACTGCAAGGTGTCCTGCATCAGCTGCGGCATCTGCGCACGGACCTGCCCGAAGAAGGCCATCACCGTAGAAGATACGCCCAACGGCAGTATCCCTGTCATCGACTACAGCAAGTGCGTGGGCTGCGGCCTGTGCACCCAGAAATGCCCGCGGAAGTGCCTGGTCAAGGTCACTCCTGTGGAAGGTTCTCCGGATGCGCCCAAGAAGGAACAACCTACCGGCTGCGCCTGCTGCGCCATGGCCGAACAATGTCCTTCTGCCCAGGCTCAAAAACAAGCCTGATAAGGAGTTCCATGAAAAAACTATTAGCATCGCTTCTGGTTTTCAGCAGCCTGACTTGTGCAGGCTGCTTTTTTCAACCGGAAAAACATGAAGACACCCGATTCATGATGGATACCATTGTCACCATCACCACCACCGGCAGCAGTGAAAAAGACCTGACCGCCGCCACCAATGATGCCCTGAGCCTGTTCCAGACCATCGCCAACCAGACGGATCCCTATGGGAAGCAGGGACCGGAAGACCTGTATGCCATCAACCAGGCAGCGGGCCAGGGACCCCATAAGGCATCGCCCTACCTGATGGACATCCTGAGCCAGACGCAGCCTCTGCAGAACCGGGATCTGGACCTGACCCTGGGGCCGGTGATCCAGGTATGGAACAGACATAAAGAGGACAAGACCGTGCCCGCAAAGGCGGAAATTGCCCAAGCACTGGCCAAATGCGGTCCGGAGAAGTATACTTTAAACGTAGCGGAGAACACGGTGACCCTGGCCCCCGACGCCCAGCTGGATCTGGGAGCGGTAGCCAAGGGCTATGCGGTGGAACAGGCGGCTGAACTGCTGCGCCGGCACAAACAGGTAAAGACGGCGCTGATCAACGCCGGCGGGAACATTAAGGTGCTGGGCACCAAGGCAGATGGTTCTCCCTGGAAGATCGGCGTGCAGGATCCCCGGGATCCCCAGAAAGTACTGGGTACCCTGGCCGTGAAAGATGGCACGGCCATCGCCACCAGCGGCGATTACCAACGGTATTATGAGGTGGATGGAAAGCGGTACCACCATATCCTGGATCCCAGGACGGGCTGGCCTGCCTGGAATGCCCGCAGCGTCACCGTGGTGACCCGTTCCGCCTTCTGGGCGGACTACTACTCCACCCTGCTGTTCGTGCTGCCCTGGCAGAAAGCCATGGAGCGGGTGGAACAGAATCCTGACCTGGAAATGCTGTATGTGGAAGAAGACGGAACCGTCCATCTGTCCTCCGGTCTGAAAAACATCTATACCCCTGAATAAAAGGAGACTCTGTATGCGCAAGAATGATTTTTGGCTGATCCTGGTCCTGCTGGTCCTGGCCATCGGCAGCTATTTTTTCTTCCGTTCCAGCACCTCTGCCAAGGACAAAGTCCTGGTGGTGAAACAGGACCAGCAGGTGATCCAGCGGATCGAGCTGAAAAAGATCAAATCCGAGACCAAGCTGATCGTACCAGTGGCGGACGGCGAGCTCACCATCCTGTACGATAAGGACGGTGCCCGAGTCACGTCTTCTCCCTGCCCGGACAAAGTCTGCATCCACCAGGGCAAGATCACCCGGTCCGGCCAGACCATTGCCTGCGTACCGGAAAAAGTCCTGGTCACTATTACCACTGCTGCAAAGGAGAATGATCATGATGCCGTCCTCCGGTAAACTTACCATCCACGATCTGACCCGGCTGGGAGTGCTGCTGGCAGCAGCCATCGCTCTGCGGCTGGCGGAAACCAGCCTGGCCTGGCTGCTGCCCCTGCCCGGCGCTCATCTGGGCCTGGCCAACACGGTGACCATCATCGTGCTGTACCTGTACGGGGCGCAGAAGGGTGCGCTGTTCCTGGCGGCCCGGCTGCTGCTGACGGGACTTCTGTTCACCGGTCTTTTGACCCCGGGGTTCCTCATTGGCCTGGGCGGCGCCGTACTGAGTTTCGTAGGCATGGCTTTCGCCGCAAAGTACCAGTGGTTCTCTACGGTAGGGGTGGGCCTTTTGGGAGCATTTCTCCATAACTGCGGCCAGATTGTCGTGGCAGTAGGGATCATGATGACCCCGGCCCTGTTTTCCTACCTGCCCGTACTGATTGCCATCGGCATCCCCACCGGCCTGTTTACCGGATTCCTGGCCGGATTCTTTCTGGACAGGCTGAAAGAAGAAAAGAAGTAAGGAGGACTTATCCGTGGAATCTGTGGAATCATTCGATACCCTGAAAAAACAACTGGAAGACTGTACCGCCTGCCCCCTGCGAGGCGACTGCCAGGCCCCTGTGGGCTGGTTCGGCAATCTGGAAAGCCCGCTCATGATCGTGGGCGAAGGCCCCGGCGGCGTGGAGGATGACTACGGCTGTCCTCTGATAGGTCCCAGCGGCCAGCTGCTGGACAAGGCCCTGTGGTCCGTACGGATCACCCGGGACCGGGTGTACACCACCAACGTGATCAAATGCCGGCCCAAAGGCAACCGGACTCCTACGACAGAGGAAGGCTCCTTCTGCGCCAACCGCTGGCTGGATCAGGAAATCCGGCTGCTGCGGCCCAAGGTGATCCTGGGTCTGGGCAGTGTAGCCCTGCGGTATTTCAGAGGTCCGGACGCCCGTATTACCCGGGAGCGGGGCCAGTGGTTCACCACCACGGAAGGCATCCCCTTCCTGGCCACCTTCCACCCCTCCTATTTGCTGCGGCTCAGCGGCCAGGCCCAGATTGCCGCCAAATGGGAAGTATTCCACGACCTGGAGGCCGTCAAGGCCAAAGTGGAGGAAATGGTCCCTGGCTACAGCTGGAACAGCGGCGCCCCGGTGCATCTGTTCCAGCTGTTCCAAAAAAGAGCATAACAAACCAGAAAGGTGCTGCAGGAGCAGCACCTTTTTTGTGCTACAATGGAAGAAAAAAGAGGTGTTTGCCATGACCATCCTTGCTTCCTTTGCGGTCCCTCATCCCCCCATCATCCTGCCGGAAATCGGGCGGGGTGAAGAAAAGAAGATCCAGAAGACCATCGACGCCTACGATACTGTCATGAAGGCAGCCGCAGATCTGGATCCTGATACCCTTGTCATTACCAGCCCCCATGCGGAGCTGTACCTGGATTATTTCCACATCGCTCCCGGCTCCCATGCCCGGGGTGATTTCGGCCAGTTTCGGGCGCCGCAGACAGCGATTGACGTAAACTACGACACCACCCTGGCTTCCCTAATTGCCGATGAAGCCCAAAAAACCGGCATCCCGGCCGGATTCGAAGGGGAACGGGATCCGGAGCTGGACCATGCCACCATGATTCCTCTGTACTTCTTCCGCAAGTACAAACCTCTGGACCAGGTAAAGGTGGTCCGGATCGGCCTTTCCGGATTCCCAGCGGACGTGCATTACAAACTGGGGCAGTGCATTCAAAAAGCGGCAGACCAGCTGGGCCGCCGGGTGGTATTCATCGCCAGCGGCGACCTGAGCCACAAGCTGCTGCCGGAAGGCCCCTACGGTGCCGTACCCGAAGGCCCTGTATTCGACAAGGCCTGCACAGGATGCCTGGACAAAGGCGATTTTCTGCGCCTTCTGACCCTGGACCGCTCCCTGTGCACGCGGGCCGCCGAATGTGGCCTGCGCTCCTTCTGGATCATGGCCGGCGTCTGGGACGGTATGGCCCTGCAGTCCAGGCTGCTGTCCTACGAAGGCCCCTTCGGTGTAGGCTACGGTGTGGCCTCCTTCTATCCAAAAGGGCCGGACCCCAGCCGGAAGTTCCTGCTGCGCCTTCTCCAATACCAGCAGAAGCAGAAAAAACAGCGGATCGCCCACGAAGATCCCTATGTGAAACTGGCCCGGCTTTCCGTGGAAACCTTTGTAAAAACCGGAGAACCGGCCCCATTGCCGGACAATCTGCTCCCGGAGATGCGAACCACCCGGGCCGGCGCCTTCGTTTCCCTGCATCTCCATGGCCAGCTGCGGGGCTGCATCGGCACCATCAGCCCGATACGCTCCTGTGTGGCCGAGGAAATCCTGCAAAACGGCATCTCCGCCGCTACCCGTGACCCCCGCTTCCCGCCCGTGCAGCCTGCAGAACTGCCTGATCTGGAATACAATGTGGACGTATTGGGAGCGGCTGAACCGATAGCCGACGTCAGCCAGCTGGATCCGAAGAAGTATGGCGTCATCGTAAAAAGTGTCCTGGACGAACGCAAAGGCCTTCTGCTGCCCGATCTGGACGGAGTGGATACTGTGGATGAACAGATCCGCATCGCCCGTCAGAAAGGAAATATCGGCGTCAAAGAGCCCATCCGGCTGTACCGGTTTCAGGTGGTGAGGCACAAATGACCGCCGGAGAACCGATCAGCTGCACGCTGTGCCCCCATCACTGCTCACTGGCGTCAGGGGCCGTGGGTTTCTGCCGGGCCCGGGAGAACGCAGGCGGAAAGATCGCAGACCGCAATTACGGTCTCCTCACCGCCCTGGCCCTGGATCCCATCGAAAAGAAGCCCCTGCGCCGGTTCCATCCGGGCAGTGTGATCCTGTCCGTGGGCAGCTTCGGCTGCAACCTGCACTGCCCTTTCTGCCAGAACGCTTCCATTTCCCAGGCAGGCAAAGAAGCCGCCCGTCTGAAGGTACTGCCCCGGCAGCTGCTGCAGCTGGCCCTGGAATACAAAAGAAAAGCCGGGAACATCGGCGTGGCCTTCACCTACAACGAGCCCCTGGTGGGCTACGAATATGTACGGGACTGCGCCCGGCTGCTGAAGGAAAAGGGGCTGGCTACGGTTCTCGTCACCAACGGCATGATCGATTCCCGTGCCTGGCAGGACCTGCTGCCTTTCGTGGATGCTGCCAACATCGACCTGAAAGGATTCACCCCAGATTTCTATCACTGGCTCCAGGGAAACCTGGAGACCGTGAAGACCAATATCCGGCTGGCCGTGGCAGCAGGCTGCCACGTGGAAGTGACCACCCTGGTGATCCCCGGCAAAAATGACAGCGACAGGGAAATGATGCAGGAGGCTGCCTGGCTGGCCAGCCTGTCGCCGGAACTTCCCCTGCACCTGTCCCGGTGCTTCCCCCGCTGGCAGCTGGATATCCCCGCCACTCCGGTGCCCGCCATATACCATCTGGCAGCCGTGGCCCGGAAGTGGCTGCAGTATGTGTATGAGGGAAATTGTTGAAGATACGCAGAAACAGCGATAGAGTTGCGCTTCTCTATCGCTGTTTCTGCTTGAAGGTTGACAATAAAAATGGTTCGGGCTGGAGGAACCTGAGGAGTTGTGGTTCCTCCAGATTGAGAGGGAGTGGAATGCGCAGGGGCACACAACCTGGGCATCCCTATGACAATGATCTCGGAAAATCCGAAGGGATCTTCCAAAAACGACAATAAGTAAGGGGAGTGGTTTAGGTTAGTTTTCACTAACCTAAACCTTGAAAAAAATAAAGACAATGCGGTTAGTCTTTACTTACAGGAATGATTTTAGCATATCACTAGGAGATACGCAAGTCTTTTTCAAAAAAAACTTGAAAAAAACTTTCATCCGTTTCTCTCCCCCTAAAAGATATTGTACATGAAAAATTAAGAAAAGCAAGGGAAAATGCCATTTTATCTGTTCTTTTTCTATATATAGTTTAAGCTAACTTATTTTCAACAGGATTTGGCTATAGCAAATTTCACCCCCATTTCATTTTCCTCAGGTATCCTGTACAATGAAGGAAATTGATTGACTGGAGGTTGATCCTATGAAGATCCTCGTTGTAGAAGATGAACCCACCCTAAATAAAATCATAGCCAAACGGCTGAAGATCGAAACCTATTCCGTGGACAGCGCCTTCAACGGCAAAGAAGCCCTGGAATACCTGGACGCCGCCGAATACGACCTTCTGATTGTGGATATCATGATGCCGGAAATGGATGGTCTCACCCTGGTAAAGACCATCCGGAGCCAGGGCAGCCAGGTGCCAGTGCTGTTCCTCACAGCTCTGGACAGCACCCAGGACAAGGTCACCGGACTGGACAGCGGCGGTGACGATTACCTGGTGAAGCCCTTCGAATTCGATGAACTGCTGGCCCGCATCCGCAGCCTGCTCCGGCGCAGCAACCCCCAGCAGACCGCCAGCACCCGGCTCTCCCTGGCCGACCTGACCCTGGACACCCGTACCCACACGGTCACCCGGGCAGGCAGAGAAATCGCCCTGACCCCCAAAGAATTCTCTGTGCTGGACTACCTGCTGCGGAACCAGGGTGCAGTCCTTTCCCGGGAGCAGATTCTGGAGCATGCCTGGGACTTTTCCTATGAAGGCTATTCCAATATGGTGGACGTATACATCAAGACCCTGCGGAAAAAAATCGACAGGGATTACGATCCCAAGCTGCTCCATACGGTAAGAGGGATTGGCTATGTCCTCAAAGTGTAAGCAGCTGCTGATCCGGGCCTGGCACCGGCTGAAGAACCTGCCTGTATCCCTGCGGGTGACATTATGGTACACCCTGTTCCTTTCCCTCATCCTGGTGCTGTTCACCGGACTTCTCCTGAAAATGGGCGAAGATTACGAACGGAGGGAATCGGGCAAGGCCCTGATCAAGGCCGCTGACAAAGCCGCCGACCGGTATGAGAAAAAAAGCAAGGCGTTCAAGGACCATGACGGCAATGTACTGCTCTCCCTCCGGGACCATGAAGGCCGCCTGCTGGCAGGAACGGAACCGGAAGGTGCTCCGCTCCTGCCCATCAACTTCAACCGGGGCGCCCAGCAGGTGACCATCAACGGGGAAAGCTACCACTATGTGGACCATCCCGTCCGTCCGGACATCCAGGCACTGCGCCAGAGGAGAGAAAAAAATCCGCCCTTCATCCGGGCCTTCCTGCCGGATCAGATGTACGTCCGCCATTACCGGTTCCTGCTGTTCGCAGCCCTGATTGCCCTGCCCCTGTTCCTGGTGCTGGTAACCCTGGGCGGATACAAGATCATCAAGCGGAGCTTTGCCCCGGTCCAGGCCATCAGCCAGGCTGCCCGGGCCATCGGCGAAACCGGGGATCTGAGCCAGCGCATCCCCCTGGATGACAGCCAGGATGAAATCCACCAGATGGCCTACACCTTCAACTGGATGCTGGAGCAGATCGAGGGACTGCTGGAACGGGAGAAACGCTTCACCTCCGATGTATCCCACGAACTGCGCACCCCCACGGCGGTCATCATGAGCGAAAGCGAATTCGGCAAGGATTATACGGACAACATCGATGAAGCAAAGGATGAATTCCGCCACATCTTCCAGCAGTCCCGGCGCATGAGCCGTCTCATCAACCAGCTGCTGGAACTGTCCAGACTGGGCAACCGGAAAAATCTGGAACTGCAGCCGGTGGATCTGTCCCGGCTAATCACGGAAACCCTGGAGGATTACCAGAAACTGCCCCGTTCCCAGGAACTGCAATGGCATGGCCGGATAGAACCAGGCCAGATCGTCCAGGGCGATGAGCAGCTGCTCCACCGGATTTTGGGGAACTATCTGGACAATGCCCTGAAATTCGCCAAAACAAAAATTACGGTAGACCTGCAGCGGGATGCCGGCACAGTCTCCCTTACGGTGGCCGATGATGGCCCTGGGATCGCCGAAGCTGACCAGGCCAGGATCTGGGACCGGCTGTACCAGGCGGATCCCTCCCGGAACAAGAAACAGAATATGGGACTGGGGCTTGGCCTGTCCTTCGTAGCTGCCGCAGCCAGGCTGATGCACGCCAGGACCACGTTGGAAAGCAGAGAAGGAAAGGGCAGCCGGTTCGGACTCATTTTCACACTATCTCACTAGCCGATGGTAAAAATCTGCCATCGGCATTTTTTGAATGAACGGGCTTACCAGGACTGGCGGAACACCCTGTCGCCCGGTAAACCTGCTTTTTCATCAAACCCTCATGGTAATTTCATTGCCCGTTCATCCGCAGCCGTTATACTGAAAACATCAGGAAATGTGAAATAATTCCAGTACGCAGGAGGGATGAATCATGGAAAAAGAAAAAATTACTGCATGCAAACAACATCTGCAGAAAGCCGCTCATTGGGACAAAGCCCAGTTGACCCCGCAGCGGCTGAAGAAAGGCGCCGGTTTCCTGCTGGCCCTGGCCATCCTGGCCGGCGGCGGCAAAATCGTCCTGCACCAGCAGAAAGCCCAGGCTCACGCCCAGGAAGCCCGGGCCCGTACGGAAATGCTCCAGAACCTGGCTGCCCAGAAAAACATCCAGCTGGTCTCTACGGATCAGGTCAAAGAAACCATCGCCAGTACCCTGGGCACCGATCCTGCCAGCATCACCTTCCAGAGCGTGACCCTGGATGACCGGAAGCCGGGTCAGCCGAGCAAAGATCACAAGGACTTCCAGAAAGACAGGAAAGACAAAAAAGAAAAAGGGCAGAAGAAGGATGGCAGGAAATACAGAGAAAACGCCAGGCGGCAGGGCCAGCCGGAATCCCCTGAGGGGCAGACCCTACGGGATGAATTCCCCGGTGCCCAGCAGGACCAGCCGCCCGTGATGCCCGGCAACCAGGATGAGGGAAATGGCAGCCAGAACCAGTACCCTGATCAAGGCATCCAGCCCCGGAAAGCTCCGCAGTCCCAGATGGTCAAAACGGCCAGAGCTGATGCCTTCCATGGTATCTATATAGCCCGTTGTGAAAAAGACGGCATGCGGTACAATTTCCTGGTGGATGCCCAAAGCGGCCAGGTGCTCCGCGGCCAGGTCCATAAAATGAATCCCATCCAGCGGCTGTTCAGCTGAAAAACAGTCGGTACGAAAAACAGGGGGTGTGAAGGAATCCTTCACACCCCCTGTTTGATCAGCGGATAAGATTTACAGTTGGAAAACGCCGATGGCGCCGGCCGCAAAGACCGTGATGATGCTCAGGATCCACATATAGGGAGCCGTGAACTTCAGCTGTTCCTTCAGGGAAACGCCGGCCATACCGATCAGCAGCCAGGTGGTAGCGTTGTGCGGGGTCACCATGATGCAGAAGTCTTTACCAATCAGCATGCTCGTGGCGATGTCATGGGCAGCCACACCGAATTTCTCGGCCACACCGATACACAGAGGCATGAACCCGAAGAAGAAGGAGTCAGTGCCCAGCATCATGCCAAACGGTACGGACAGACAGCCCATAACGGTAGCCAGTTTGGGTCCCAGGGCGCTGGGCATGATGTTGATCAGGATATTGGCCATGGATTTCATCATCCCGGTGCCGTTCAGGATACCCAGGAAGATACCGGTGGTCAGCAGGATCATGGGGGTCAGCAGAGCGGCGGAAGCGTGCCGTTTCACGGCGCCGGCCTGTTCCTTGGCAGAATGGAAATTGATGATCAGAGCGGCAGCCAGACCAATCATGAAAGCGCCGTACAGAGGAATCTTGGTAAAGCACATGAGCAGGATGACCACCAGGGTCACGCCCCAGTTCACCCATACCAGTTTCGGCCGTTTCAGGCTGGGATCAGCCGGTGCATCAGCCCCGGACAGATCCATGTCTTCGTTCAGTTCAGCGGCTTTGCCCGTAGGGTTCACCCCGGCGCCCCGTTTCTTTTCGATGAGGCCCAGATATACACAGAACAGAAAAACGATGACCAGCCCAACGCCCTGCAGGGGCAGCAGTTCATGCCACAGGATGCTGGCATCGGTTTTCAAAATGATAGCCGTACGGGCAACAGGCCCGCCCCAGGGGGTCAGGTTCATGATGGAGATGGCAGCAGAAATGATGCAGGTCAGTACCACCGGACGGATGTGCAGTTTCTTGTACAAAGGCAGCATGGCCGGAACGGTGATCAGGCAGGTGCCGGCAGTGGTGCCGTCCAGGTGAGCGATGGTAGCGATGATACCGGTGGCGATGGTCACCAGTACGATGTTGCTCCCCGCTTTTTTGGCCAGGAAGTTCATCAGGGGATCGAACATGCCCACATCATTCATCAGAGCAAAATAAACGATGGAGAACAGGAACAGGATGGCTGTGGACATAGTGGTCCCGACCCCTTTTTTGATGAAGGCGAACACTTCAGCCGGGCCGAACCCGCAGAGCAGGGCAATGATGATGGGGAATGCCACGAAAATGGGAATGGCATTCATCTTGGAGGAGACCAGGCAGTAAACAACCAGCCCGATCATAATGAAACCGGCAATACCTAATAACATGGTGACTTCCTTTCTGCCCGTTGCGCTCCCGGTATGCAGCCCTTGGGCATCAAATTTTCCATGGGTTCTGTGTCGATACAGGTTCCCATATTTTCAATATGCCTTTATAATAGAATTATCAGGGAAGTTTTACAAATATTTTTTACTTTTTAGCTGCGATAGTTGAAATTTATGGCTTTTGGGACAAAAAAGGAGCAATTATGGATAGCAAGGACATCCTGCTGCTGAAAGCACTGTACGAAGAAAAAAACATCACCCACACGGCCAAGCGGCTCTTCATCTCTCAGCCTGCCATCACCGACCGGCTGAAGCGGCTGGAAACAGAGTTCGGCACCACCCTGTTCATCCGCCAGCCCCGGGGCATCCGGTTCACCTCGGCAGGAGAACTGGTGTACCAGTACTGCCTGCGCACAGAAACGGACTACCGGCAGGTACGCTCCACGCTGAGTGACCTGGAAACCCACCCCGGGGGCACCCTGGCCATCGGCTGTTCCAATGTATTTGCCAAATACCATATGCCCCGGCTGCTCAGCCAGTTCCAGAAGGCCTGCCCGGAAATCCAGATCCACCTCCAGAGCGGGTTCACCCATAACCTGTATCGGGATTTCCTCCAGGGGAAGTTCCAGGTATGCATCGTGCGGGGGGACCACAACTGGACGGAGGAACGGAAATTCCTGTGGCAGGACGCCCTGTGCCTGTTCAGCCGGGACCCGGTGGATCTGGAAAAGCTGCCGGAATATCCCTGCATCCACTATATTACGGATCCGCTGCTGCAGGACGTACTGGACGACTGGTGGTATTCCCATTACCGGGAGGCGCCCCGGACCACCATCGTCACCGATGCCATGGATACGGCCATGAAGATGATGCAGCAGGGGCTGGGATTTACCCTGCTGTCCCAGAGCTGCGGCCAGGATACTCCGGAAATCCAGCCTATCCCCCTGACCCAGCGGGACGGGTCGCCCCTCATGCGCAAGACCTGGCTGTACTACCGCAAAGATTACCGGCTGGTGTCCAGCGTAAAAGCCTTCGTAGAGTTTATGGAAACGCAATATTAGGGGCTGATGGTTGGTGATTAGTGATTAAGTGATTAGTGATTAGTGATTAGTGATTAGTGATTAGTGGTTAGTGGTTAGTGGTTAGTGGTTAGTGGTTAGTGGTTAGTGGTTAGTGGTTAGTGGTTAGTGGTTAGTGATTGGTGGTTGGTAAACCGTACCCCTTGTCAAGGACAGTTTCTAAAAGTAGAACCCCCTGTTTTAGACAGTTCAACAATTCTGGTACCTTCAAAATGGACATCTGGTAATTGTCTATCAGAAGGCCCCCCAACCATCCAATCACATGCGCGG